>JBJSXB010000236.1:0-11339 GCA_046086245.1 Planctomycetaceae bacterium
CTCACCGTCGATCTCGGCTGCGCCGAGCGCGCCAGCGCCTTCATGGAACATCTGCAGAACCGGGAAGACTTCGGCTACATGGCCGTCAGCCTCGGCTTCAGCGAGACGCTGATGAGCAACAGTGCGGTGAGCACGTCGAGCGAGATGGACCCCGAGAGCCTCGCCCAAGCGGGCATCTCCCGCGGCTTGGTGCGGATCTCGGCGGGATACACCGGCCGACTCGACGACCGCCTCGCCCAACTCGAGCGCGGCTACCGCGCTGCCTGTGCCGGCACGATGGGCGCGGCGACCGTCGAGTTGCGGTGACCGCGACGGCCAGCGCTCAGCGGCCGTATTCGAGATAGTCGCGCGCGGTCGGGTGCGGTGCCACGCCGGCGGAGGACGACCGCTCCTCGAACCGCGTCCGGGCGCGCCACATCACCGCCGCCGCCATCATCGCCGCCACGAGCACGACCGCCGTGGCCCGCCGGGCCCCCGACACGCGGGTGTCGCGCGGCCACACGGCGAACCATACCACCGCCGGCGACAGCGCCGTCGCCACCGCCATGCCCGTCGGAAGCGATCCGAAGAAGTGGCCGGCGAGGATCACGCCGGCCAGACACACGACCCCCGCCCCCACGCTCGCGCCGTCGGCGCAGCCGCGCCGGCCAACGAGCGCGGCGGCGGCGAGAGCCGCCGCCAGGGGCAGCCCCGCCAAGCCGGCCGAGACGTAGCCGGTGAGCATCGTCGCCACCCCGGCCGCCAGGGCGCCCGCCGCCAGCGTCAGGTGCGCGGCACCCGCCGCCCGCCGCTCGGCCAGCGCCCCCAGGCCGATCCACTGCGCGGCCAGCAGCGTCGCCGGCACGGCGAGCGTGGCCAGTCGGTGCCACGCTCCCGCGCGGAGATCGACGTGGCCGGCGAGCACGGCCGCGACCACCGCGACCGCCGCCGCGCCACGGGCCGCCGCGCGCCACCGTCCACCGGCGCGGCGCGGCACGAGCGCCTCCACCGCCACCGCCAGCGGCAGCGCGACCAGCGACACCCGATCGGTGACGCCGGCCAGCGCCGTGCCGGGGCGCCATCCGACGACGACCGCGCCGGCCGTGAACGCCGCCGCGACCGCCAACGCCCCCAGCGCCGCCGCGGACTCCGGCCGCCGCACCCGCGCCGCCGCCAACCGCAGCGCCGCGGCCACGACGACGGCGGCGGCCACGGCACAGGCGACGATCACCGGATCGGGCATGGTGGCCTCGGCGTCTCGGGCAGGACTACTTCTTGATCCCCTCGAAGCTGACCCACAACTGCACCTCGTCGCTGATCGGCCCGACCATCCCCTTCATGCCGTAGTCGGACCGTTTGATCGACGTCGTCCCGGTGTAGCCGGTGCGCTTCACCCCTTTGGGAAACTCCGCCTCGCCACCCCCCTCGAGTACCAGCGTGATCGGCTTGGTGACGCCGTGGAGGGTGAAGTCCCCAGTCACCTCGTAGCCCTTCTCAACCTTCTTCACCGCGGTGCTTTTGAAGGTGATCGTCGGATGCTGCTTGGCGTCGAACCAGTCGGGGCTGCGGAGATGATCGTCGCGCTGTTTGTTGCCGGAGTCGATGCTGTCGGTCTTGATCGACACCGCGAAGGCCGACTTGGCCGGATCGGGATCGATGCGAAACGACCCCTCGACGGCGCCGAACCGCCCCGACGTCCAACTCAGCCCGAGATGCTGGATGCGGAAGTCGAACGCCGCGTGCGCCTGGTCGATCGCGTACTCGTCGCCGCGCGCGGCCGCCAGGCCGGCTACCAGCGCCACCGCCACCAGCGACCGCATCGTCAACACCCTGAGCATGGAAATCTCCCCTCTCTGAAATCGTTTCGTCCGGCCGCGACGGTCGCGGCCGTGCCTCGGCGCCGCACGCCTCACGGCCGGCGGCGGGGCGATTGTCCCAGGTCGGCATCGCGCACGGAAGCACCGGACCGGACGGGCGCCTACGGTGCCCCGGCGATGCGAAAAAAGAACACGCGCGAGCGGGCGTCGACGTCGCTGGCCGGCGCGACCTGATCGGTGAAGGTGCCGATGCAATCCCCCTCGCCGGTCGTCCACCGGCAGCCGCCGATCGAGTACGGCGACCAGGCGGTGCCACTGCGCGCATGGTCCCGCCAGGTGACGCCGGCATCGTCGCTCACCAGGCAGCCGAGCCGGCCGCCGTCGTTGCCGATCACGTACAGCCGCCGCGGGCGACGGCGATCGGCCACGAAAAACCCGTCGAGCCCCTCGAGCCGGATGGCGTCGCCGCGCAGGACGGGCTGCCGGTCGGCGAGGCGCCGGCCGGTGGCGATGTCGTAGCTGACCAGGTGCTGGCGCGGCGGACTCGACTGGGCCAGGTAGAGGGCGTGCCAGCGGCCGGCACGGGCCACGGCGGACGACAGCCAGGTGTGGACGTCGAGCTCGTCGTCGGGCGTGATCCGGGTCGCCGGGCCGGTGTCGTCGGCGACGATCGGTAGCGCGAGGGACGGCCCCGGGGAGGTGCCGAACGTGTCGCCTCCGTCGGTGGACACCAGGTGGTGGATCGAGCGGTAGAGGTACGCGTTGTGTTTTACCGTCGTCCAGGCGAGATGGATCCGCCCCTCCTCGTCACCCGCCAGATGCGGGTATTGGAGGATGCCGTTGGCCCCCGGCGCGAGGATCGTGCGCGAGTCGAGCAGGGCGCCGTCGGTGCCGAGGCGGTGGAACGTGCCGTTGTGGGACGCGAAGCAGAGGCGGCCGCGCGTCTCGTCGAGGAGCGCCGCGTACTTGCCGGCGGCCGCCCCGGGGATCACCGTCGTGGTCCTCCCCGAGGGGTCGCGGGGCGCGGATGCCGCCCAGCGGTCGAGGAAGCCGGCGCCGCTGGGGAAATCGACCCGGAACAGATAGAGCGTCCCGTCGGCGGCCAGCTCGAGCACCGGGGGATTGGTGCCGAGCGTCTCCTCGACCATCGTGCGGAAGTGCCGGCCGCCGTCGTCGCTGACGCTCAAGCGCCACGTCTGCGCGGTGTAGGCGGCGTTGCGCGTGCGGAGGTGCGTGGTGTAGATCCGCGATCCGTCGGCCACCACCTTCTGGTTGTGGCTCTGGAACGTGGCGTAATGGATCACCTCGGCATCGAGTGGCGTCACGCTGACAGCGGCGCCGAGCGGCTGGGCGGGGCCGCCACGGGCGGCCAGCACGGGCAAAGCGGCGACGAGCAGCGTGCGCAACCACGGTGCGGCGGGCATCAGGGCATCCTCACGGGGCAGGGCGGCGGCGACGCTCCGCCAGCCACCGGCCGATGGCGGCGATCCTCCGGCGCGACGGGCCGCGGTAGCATGATCCGCCCTCCGAGGATCCCTCCGATGCGCGCCGCTGTCTATGAGTCGTTCCGCGGACCGATCACCATCCGCGACCTGCCCGACCCGGTGCCGCACGACGACGCCGCAATCGTCGCCGTCGGCGCCTGCGGCATCTGCCGCAGCGACTGGCACGGCTGGCAGGGGCACGACGCCATGATCCACCTGCCGCACGTCCCCGGCCACGAACTGGCCGGCTCGGTGGTCGGCGTCGGCCGCGCGGTCAGACGCTGGCGCGGCGGCGAGCGTGTCACCGCCCCGTTCTGCTGCGGCTGCGGCGTCTGTCCCGAGTGCCGGCGGGGCGACACACAGGTCTGCCCGCGGCAGACGCAGCCGGGTTTCAGCCATCACGGGGCGTTCGCCGAACGGGTCGAGATCCGCCATGCCGACCTCAATCTCGTGCCCCTGCCCGACGCGGTCGACGACCTCGCCGCCGCGAGCCTCGGCTGCCGCTTCGCCACCGCCTACCGGGCGCTCGTGCAGCAAGGCCGGGCCGGCGCCGGCGACTGGGTCGCGATCCACGGCTGCGGCGGAGTCGGCCTGTCGGCGCTGGCGATCGCCCGCGCGATCGGCGCCCGTGTGGTGGTGATCGATCCCACCGCGGCGCGGCGGCGGATGGCGCTCGACCTCGGCGCCGACGAGGTGGTCGATCCGACGGCCGGCGACGTCGCCGCGCGGGTCCGCGCGGTCACCGGCCAGGGCGCCGCGGTGTCGCTCGACTGCGTCGGCGACGCCGGCGCCTGCCGCGATTCGATCCACTCCCTGGCCAACCGCGGACGCCACGTGCAGGTCGGGCTCTTGCCCGGTGCGCAGGCGACGCCGCACGTACCGATGGATCTGGTCATCGCGCGCGAGCTGGAAATCCTCGGCAGCCACGGGATGCCCGTGGCCGCCTATGGCGATTTGGTGGGCCTGGTGGCGGCGGGGCGGATCGATCCGCGCCGGCTGGTGAGCGACACGGTCGATCTCGAAGCCGGCGCGCGGCTTCTCGAGCGTTTCGACACCTTCCCCAACCGTGGCATGACGGTGATCACCTTTCCGGTGTGAAGACCGGGGCGGTGCACGGCGGCGGTTGCCGGACCGCGGCGACGGCCGTAGCCTCGTGCTGATGAAGGCGGCGCGGAGGATCCTCCGGGGGCGTGGCACGTGGGTGGCGCTGGTGGCGCTCCTCGCCGGGCCGGCGTTCGGTGGGCCCGGGCCCGGGCGTGTTCGGCCGAACGTGGTCGTGATCCTCGTCGACGACCTCGGCTGGCGCGATGTCGGCTACGCCGGCAGCCGCTACTACCGCACCCCCTCGATCGACCGCCTCGCCGCGGAGGGGGTGCGGTTCACCGCCGCCTACGCGGCCTGCCCGGTCTGCTCGCCGACGCGGGCGGCGCTGTTGACCGGCAAGGCGCCCGCGCGGCTACTGCTCACCGACTGGCTGCCGAGTGGGCGCTGGCATCCCGCCTCGCGGCTCACCGAGGGGCGGTTCGTGCGCGCCCTGCCCCCGGAGGAAGAGACGCTGGCGGAGACCCTCCGCGACGCCGGGTACCAGACCGTCCACATCGGCAAGTGGCATCTGGGCGGCGAGCCGTTCTCGCTGCCGCAGCACCACGGCTTCGACGTCAACGTCGGCGGCAACGCCCACGGCGCGCCGGGCAGCCATTTCTTTCCCTTTGCCGGCGACTGGAGGATCCCCACGACGGCGCTTCGTGCCACCTGGAACGTCCTCCCCGACGGCCACGAAGGGGACTACCTCGCCGATCGGCTCACCGACGAGGCGGTGGCCTTCATCCACCGGCCCCACGAGCGTCCCTTCTTCCTCCATCTGGCCCACTACGGCGTCCACACGCCGCTGGAGGCGCCTGCCGCGGCGACCGCCCGCTACGAGGCGGTGCCGGAGGGGGAACGCCAGGGGAAGCCCGTCTACGCGGCGATGGTCGAATCGATCGACGACAGCGTTGGCCGCGTGATGGCAGCGCTCGCCGCGGCGGGGCTGGCCGACGACACCCTGGTAATCTTCACCTCCGACAATGGCGGTTTCTCCGGGGCCACGAGCAATGCGCCGCTCCGCGGCCACAAAGCGTCGCTCCACGAGGGGGGAATCCGCGTCCCGCTGGTGATCCGCCTGCCGGGTGGCCGTGGGGCGGGGCGCTTGGTCGCAGCCCCGGTGACGACGATGGACCTCGCCCCGACCTGCCTGGCCGTGGCCGGCCTCGCCCCCCGGCCCCACCAGCACCGCGACGGCATCGACCTGGTGCCGCTGTGCGACGGCGCCCCGACGCCGCGCGCCGCGCTCTACTGGCACTACCCGCACTACAGCGACCATCCGGCGACCGCCCCCGGCGGGGCGATCCGGCGCGGCGACTGGAAACTCATCGAGTCGTTCGACCCCGAGGGGGCGGAGTTGTACGACCTCGCCGCCGATCCGGGTGAGGCACGGAACCTCGTCGCCGAGCGGCCCGACCGGGCGGCGGCGCTGGCCGCCGATCTGGCGGCGTGGCGGCGCGAGGTCGGAGCCGAGATGATGCAGCCCAATCCCGACTACGATCCCGAACGACTCGTCCGCGAGAAGGGGGCGGGACGCGGCCGGAAGCGGCGCGACCGCGCGGAGGAATGACGATGGTGGCGATGCGGCGCATGGGATGGGGCGGGGCGCGTCTGGCGTGCCACGCCGTCGTCACGACGCTGCTGTCGCTGGCCCGCGTCGCGGCCGCCGACACCCGGCCCAACGTGCTGCTGATCGCGATCGACGACCTGCGGCCGGCGCTCGGCTGCTACGGCGACCCGCTGGCCAAGACGCCGCATATCGACCGGCTCGCCGCCGGCGGGCGGCGGTTCGAGGCGGCGTACTGCCAACAGGCGGTGTGCGGTCCGTCGCGCGCGGCATTGCTTACCGGCCGCCTGCCCGACAACACCCGGGTGTGGCACAACCGCCACCGCTTCCGCGACCTCCATCCGCACCTGGTGACGCTGCCGCAGGCGTTCAAGAACGCCGGCTACGACACGCGCGGCCTCGGCAAGGTGTTCAGCGGCGATGCCCGTGAGGACGATCCGGAGTCGTGGTCGGTGCCGGCGGTCCTGCGCGCGAAAGGATGGCGGTCCTACGCCGGCGACCCCGGCAAGGACGGAGGCAAGGGGGTGCCGACCGAGTCGGCCGACGTCGACGACGAAGGCTACCCGGACGGCAAGCTCGCCAGCCTGGCGATCGCCATGCTCGAGGAACCGCGCGAGCGGCCGTGGTTCCTCGCCGTCGGCTTCTTCAAGCCGCACCTTCCGTTCAACGCCCCGAAACGCTACTGGGATCTCCACGACCCGGCCGCCTTCGGCGACGCCGACCCCACCCCGACCGCCGGCGCACCGCCGTGCGCCCTTCCCGACCATCAAGAATTGCGCGGCTACGCCGGCATGCCCGGCGACGAGCGCGTCCCCGACGCGACGGCCCGCCGGCTCCGGCACGGGTACTACGCCTGCGTGAGCTACGTCGACGCCCAGGTGGGGCGGCTGTTGGGGGCGCTGGAGCGGCTCGGGTTGGCGGACAAGACGATCGTCGTCCTGTGGGGAGACCATGGCTATTCGCTCGGTGAAGCCGACCACTGGTGCAAGGCGACGAACTTCGAACGCGACACGCGCGTGCCGCTGGTGATCCGTCTCCCGCGCATGCCGCAGGCGGGCGTGCCGACCGCGGCACTGGTGGAATACGTCGACCTCTATCCGACGCTCCTCGACCTGGCGGGGCTCGAACCGGCGGGCACGCTCGACGGCCATAGCCTCGTGCCGATCCTCACCGATCCCGCCGTGCCGGGGCGCGCGTTCGCCTGGAGCCAGTTCTCCCGTCCGTGGAAGCCGCAGGACCCCGAGGTGACCGGCTACTCGCTGCGCGGCGCGACCCACCGCTACACGCGTTGGATCGAGCGCGGCACCGGGCGGATCCTCGCCGAGGAACTGTACGACTACGGCGGGCTCGGCGGCGGGTTGAATGTCGAGCGCACCAACGTCGCGACCGACCCACGGCAGGCCGACCAGCTCGCGCAGTACCGTGCCGCCCTCGACGCCGAGTTCGTCGCCCGGATCGATCCGGAAATCGCGGCGATGGCACGGCCCGGTCCGCGTGGCCGCGGCGCCGGGGGTGACCATGAGTGACGGTGCCGCGCTCCACCGGCGGCGGTGGCGTTGCTCCGGCGCCTTGGCGGCGCTGGGCCTGACAGCGCTGGCGGCGGCGCGGGGGGCGCCGGCCGACGGCGGATCCGGGCCGGACGAGCCCGTGATCCTCTTCCGGCAGGGGGACGGCGGTTTCCATACCTACCGCATCCCGGGCGTGGTGGTGACGGCACGTGGCACGGTGCTCGCGTGGTGCGAAGCGCGGCGTTTCACCGCCGCCGACCGCGGCGAGATCGAGATCCACCTCCGCCGCAGCACCGACGGCGGGCGCCGCTGGGAGCCGGCCCGGCACGTGGCGCACCTCGGCCCCCGGCTCGCGCGCAATCCGCACATGCCGGCGGCGAAACGGGGCAAGCCCCTGGGGGGCCCCGACGAGCAGACGGTCGACAACGCCGTCGCGATCGCCACGCGCGCCGGTCGTGTGCATCTGCTGTACTGCGTCGAGTACATGCGCTGCTTCCATGTCACCAGCGACGACGACGGCCTCACCTGGTCGGCCCCGGTCGAGATCACCGCCGCGGCGGACGGCCACCGCGGGCGGATCGATTGGCAGGCGGTCGCCTTCGGCCCCGGCCACGGCATCGAACTGCCCGGTGGCCGACTGGTGGCGCCGCTGTGGATGGCCGACTACCGCGGCGACCTGGCGCCGCGACCGTTGCACCATGGCTGCGGCGTCGTGTACAGCGACGACGGCGGAGCCACCTGGCGGGCGGGCGACCTGGCATTGCCGCGTGCCGGTGAAGCGTCCATCGCGCCGCTGTCGGACGGCCGCGTACTCCTCACCGCACGCAACGCCGACCCGCGCAACCGGCGGCTGGCGGCAGTGAGCGCCGACGGGGCGACCGGCTGGTCGGAGCCGTGGTTCATCGACGACCTGCCGGAGTGGGGGTGCATGGCAGGGATGGTGTCGCATCCGGGCACGCCGGCCGGCCCCGTGCTCCTCCACTGTGCGCCTGACACCGATTCGCGCGCCCATGCTGCACGGCGCGACCTGACCGTGTGGGCGAGCCGCGACGATGGGGCAACCTGGCCGGTGAAACGCCTCCTCCGCGCCGGCCCGGCGGCCTACGGCGACCTGGCGGTGCTCGATGACGGCCGGGTGATATGCGTCTATGAGAGCGGCTTGCCGGGGGTTGACGCGGGAAACGGCACCCGCCGCCCCTGGGCCTACGCCTGCATCGCCGCGGCGACGTTCGACCTGGAGTGGATCGTCGGCACCATACCGGCGGACGCCGACGCGCGGCACAACACGCTCGGCGTCGAGCTCCCCTGGACGACCGGCACGCCCGACCACGGCGGCACGACCTGGATCACGGGCTCGATGTCGACTCCGATCGGTGTCGGCATCGATGATCAGGGGAGTCTTTTCGGCTTTAACGATGGCTCGAACCTCGTGGTCGAGTTCGACTTCAGTCGCCGATCGTGCGCGAGGCATCGGAGGTAAAGCCGCCGGCCCACCGTGGCCGGACGCAACGCGACGAGGAGCGGCGCCGCCCCGGCCCAGGCATGGTGCAGCCGCTCCACCGGCGCCTCCCGCATCCCCGTCGCGATCGGCCGGCGCCCGACTCCGGCGCCCGCCGCTCACGACACCTCCCCTCGCAGCCATGCCACCGCCCCCGGTCCGGCCCCGCGAACGGCCCGCGGCAGGGCACGCGTGCGCCGTGCGACCGCGTGGCGACGGGCGTTGACCCGGGCACCGGCCTCGTCGACGATGCCGCCATGAAGAGCGCCTTGCATACCACCACCGGCACGCTGCGGATCGGCGACCAGAGGAATGCGATCACGATCATCGCCCATTCGCAGACCCATCCCCTCAAGGCGATCTGCGAGCTGACGGAGAACGCGATCGACGCCGGAGCGGCGCGGATCCGGATCGTGCGCCCCCGGGCGCAGGGGCGGATGTTCCTCGAGGTCGAGGAAGATGGCCGCGGCGTCGCCCCGGGCCCCTACGACACGCCCGACTTCGAGCGGATCGCTCTGCACTTGTGCGCCTCGATGAAGCGCCACCTCGACACCCCGCAGCGCCGCGGCGTGCACGGCGAGTTCGGCATCGGATTGTTGAGTTTCTGGAGCCTCGGCGAGGAGCTGCGGATGACCTCCGCCGGCGGCACCGGCCGGCCGCGCGAGCTGCAGCTTTCGCGCGGCAAGCGACAGTACACGATCCGCCCCGTGCGCGGCCGGCTGGCGCCACCCGGCACACGCGTGGTCGTCGGCCCGCTGCTGGAAGCGACAAAAAACCTCGTCACCGGCGAGAAGATCGCGCGCTACCTTTCGGCCGAGCTGCGTGACCGGATCCGCTCGACCGGGGCGGCGATCGACGTGAGCGATACCGTCGCCCGGCGCGAGATCCGCGTTGTGCCGCGCGAGTTCGACGGCGAGCGGCTCGAGATCCCGCGCCGCTATTCCACACCGCTCGGCGACGTGGCGGTGGAGCTTTACCTACGCGGTGACGACGCCACCGGCCAGGGAGGCGTGGCGGTCTGCAAGGACGGCACTCGGGTGCTGGCCGACATCCGCGAGCTGCTCCCCTTCCAGCATGCCCCGTGGACCGACCGGCGGCTCGAGGGGCTCGTCGACTTCGAAGCGCTGGCGCTCGCCCCCGGGACGCGCTCGGGCATCGTGCCCGACGACGCGTTCGACCTGCTGGTGGCCGTCGCCCCGGCGATCGAGGCCGACGTCGCCGGCGCCGTCGCCGAGCGGGAGCAGGCGGAGGCCGAGCGGGCCAGCCGGCAGCTCCTCAAGCAGGTCCACAAGGCGTTCGCCTCGGCGCTCGCCGACTTGCCCCAGGAGGATTACCTGTTCTTCGACATCCCCAAGTCCGAGCCGGCGCTGCAGGAGCGCGGCGGCGCGGGGCAAGCGCGCAGCGGGCGCGAGAAACCGGCAGCGGCGGCACCGGCAGCGAAACTGCCAACGCTGTTTGCCGCGGAGCCGGGGCCGCTGGCGGTGCTGCGCGTCACGCCGCGTCATCCCCGCCGCCCTCCTGGCGGGTCGTGCCTGCTCACGGCCGTGGCCACCGATGCCGCGGGAATCGAGCTGCGCGGCGTGGCGATCGGCTGGCAGATCGTCGCCGGCACGGCGGAGCTCGCCGCCGACGGGCCGGCGTGCAGGGTCGCCTCGGGAGTCGAGGGGATCGTCTCGGTCGAGGCGACGGCACGCCAGAGGGAGAGCGCCGCGAGCGACCGCGTCGCGGTGAAGTTCCTCGTCGATGCCGATCCGGGGGCCGCCGGCGGCCGCGGTCTCCCCGGCTACCGGCTCGAGCCGGGGCATGGCCAGCCGTGGCGCTCGCGCTACGACGCACCCGCCAACGAGATCGTGATCAACTCCGCCCACCGCGACTTCCTCTCCAGCCGCTCATCGCCGGCGAAGCACCGCCGCTACGTCGGCAAGCTGTATGCCAAGGAGGTCGTGCTCACCAACTTCCCCCACGAGTCTCCCGCCGCGGTGATGGAGCGGCTCATCGAAATCACGCTCCGCACCGAAGACGCCCTGTGACGGGGCGGAAACCGGCAGCGCATTCGAACCCCGGCCGACTCGCCGACGACGACAACCTCGCCCGACTGGCCGCGGCCGTCGGCGAGCTCGAGGCCGAGGTGATCGCGGTCGGGCCGTTCGAGAAGCGGCATCTCGAAGCCGGTCACGCGGTCCATTTCCGTCGTCATGCTCGCGGCGTCGAGGGCCCCGGATCGTGCCCCTGGGGGCGCCTGCTACAATGCAGGTACGTCAGGAGAGAGTCGCAAGACCGCCGAAGGCAGAACGCTCAGGCAAACGGACTGACGCACCACACTGTTGGAGAGTGACGCGGGCACCGGCCCGTGTCCACCGAAGGGGCAAGCCGCGGACGGGCGTCCGCGGTGAATCTCTCAGG
>JBJSXB010000237.1:0-40299 GCA_046086245.1 Planctomycetaceae bacterium
CGGAGAACGATCCGGTCTGGTCGGCAAGCCGTCCGAACGGCTTCTGGAACCAGGCCGAGGCGACCCAGGCGACGAAGCTCGCCACACCGGTGACGAGCCCCTGGTGGCGGCGCGAGATGTCCTGCGTGAACGAGTAGTAAATCGGAAACATCCCCAGCGCTCCCGCCCCAGCGACGAGAACGACGGCCAGCAGCAACGGTCCGGCCGCGAGCCAGGGCATCGCCACCAGCCCCAGGCAGGGAAGGCAGCAGACCGCGAACGTGACGACGCGCGACTGCTTCACGCTCCACCCGGCTCCCGCCAGCCGCCAGGCGAGGTACCCGGCGGCGATACAGCCGACGTCGGAGATCGCGAACCAGCCGGCGGTGAACCACAGCGTGAACTCTTCGCCGTAGCCATGCTCCTGCTGGAGGATCTTCGGCACCCAGGCGCGGAGGATCTGCCAGACGGTGTTGATGATCGTCACGACGACGAGGACGGCGACGATCTTTCGCACCAGGCCGTCGCGCTCGTCGCCGAGGGCCTCCCCCGCGGCTGCAGGACGGAGGCGGAAATCACCGTCGCGGGTCACCGCCAACCAGACGACGATCCATACCGTGCCGACCAGGCCGACGATCTGGAATGCGAGCCGCCACGAGTGTCCGAGCCGCACGATCAGCAGCCACATCACCACCGGCGTGAGGATCGAGCCGACCGACGTGCCGCTCTGGAGGATCCCGTTGCCCAGCGCCCGGCCACGCGACGACAGCAGCGCCTGCGTGGTCTTGAGCGCACAGGGCCAGTGGGCCGCCTCGAAGAACCCGAGCAGGCCGCGGCCCGCGAGGAGCGACTGGAAGTCGTCGGCGTACCCGGTGAGGAAGCCGACCAGCGACCAGGCGGCGAGCGCCCCGGGATAGAGCCAGCGCACGCTCGTGCGATCGGCGAGGACGCCGAACAGGAGCGAGCCGAACGCGAAGCCGTAGCCGAACCACTCCTCGAGCCTGCCATACTGCTCGTTGGACAGCTTGAACTCGTCAGTCACTCGGACGGCGACGTTGGCCAGCGTCTGCCGGTCCATGTAATTGATCGCCGACGCCGCCAGAAGCAGCGCGGAGATCGCCGCGAGGCGCCGGGTGTGCGACCGTTCGGGTTCCGCCGGACCAGATGCCGCGGAACCGCGCGCCATGTCAGCCCTCCCAGGAGCGGCCGTCCCAACGGACGACCCGCTCGAGCCACGCGACGAGGTCGGCCGCGAACCGCGTGAGGAGCTCCTCCCCCTTTTCCGCCGTGGCGGCATGCGGCGCACCGATGTGCCCGGGGATCGTCCGGTCCTTCGTGATCCAGGCGCGCGTGCCGGGGAGGAAGGGGTCGCCGAACGGCACCGCCTCGAGGTCGGCATGCGGTTTCACCAGATCGGGCCGCAGCCGCAGCACCATCGACGTCTCCCATTCGCAGGCGTGCCCCATCTCAGCTTGGACCCACGAGGGATCGCCGCCGACGACGGGCCGTGTGCCGACGCCCCAGTAGGTGGCGCACGCGAGCAGCACATCGCTGCGGACGCGGTGCCGTTGCCGGATCTCGAACAGCGCCTGCTTCGCCGGCACGTCGTTGCCGCCGTGGCCGTTGACGACGACGATCCGCCGGAACCCGTGGCCGATCCAGTTCTCCACCAGGTCGCCGACGAGGTCGAGCCAGGTGCGCGGCGACGCCGACAGCGTGCCGGGGAAGTCGAGATGGTGGTGCGAGTTGCCCAGCCACTGCAGCGGGCAGACGAGGATCCGGGGCGCGAGAACGGTCTCGACGCGACGGACGACCTCCCCGAGCAGAAGGCTGTCGGTGACCACCGGCAGGTGATGGCCATGCTGCTCGACCGCCGCGACCGGCACCACCACCGGCGTGTCGCGCGACAGCGCCGCGACGTCGGGCCACGTCAGATCGACGAGATGCATCGGACGTTCCCGGGTCGGCGGCGCGGGGCCCGCGTCAAGGACGCGGCACTTCGCGGATGAAGAGGTTCCGCCAGCGGATCTCGCCGCCGTGGGTCTGGAGCTGGATCGGCCCCTTCTCCGGCACCGGCACCGCACGGTCGTAGTAGTTCTCCAGCCGCGCCTTCTCGACCACGGGCTGGCCGTTGAGCCACACGCTGACGACGTCCCCCTGCATCACGATCCGGAACCGGTTCCACTCGCCGAACGGCTTGTCGGCCAGCACGAGCGGATCCTTGCCCGCGGCCCCCTTGGAGTTGTTCCACAGGCCGCCGGAGCCCTTCGCCTTGCCCAGTCCCTGCGGATCGGCCTCGGTGGAATCCCAGATCTGCACCTGCGGGACGCCGCGGAGGTAGATCCCGGAGTCGGCCTTGGGCACCGTCTTGTACTCGAGGAGCAGCTCAAAATCGCCGTAGTCCCTCTCGGTCGTCGCGTAGGCCCCGAAACCGTCGTTCACCAACTCGCCGTTCTCGACGGTCCAGTGTGGTTTGCCGGTGGCGGCGTTCACCTCGAGCAGACTGCCCTTGGAGTCGGCGGCGGTCCACTTGCGGATCTGCTCAGCACGATCGGCGTCGGACATCGCCAGCACCTTGCGATGGTCGAACGTCGTGCCCCCCCGCCAGCCGGCGAGATCCTTCCCGTTGAAGAGCGCCGTGAAACCCGGCGGCGCATCATCGGCACGCGCGGGCGTGGAGCACACCGCGGACGCGGCAAGCAGCACCGCGGACGCGGCAAGCAGCACCGCGGACGCGGCGAACAGCACCGCGGACGCGGCAAGCAGCTTCGCGGACGCGGCAAGCAGTGACGGCAGGGGGAAGAAGCAACGCATCGGGGCGTCCCTGGTGAATCCTGACGGGGGCGAAGGAGGAGTGGGCGGGATTGTGCCACAGGCGACCGGGCTGCTCCAAGGCCCGCGCCGCGCGCCGTTCCGCCCCACGCGGTCCGGCAGCTAGAATCGGCCCTCTCCGCCTTCCCTTGCCGTCGAGATCGTCATGCGCGATGGCCCCACCGCCGTGTTCCCGCTTCGGCGTCGGCCGCGCTGTGTCGTGGTGGGCGGAGCGGCGCTGCTCCGCGTGGCCGTGTCGACGGCGGCGGTGTGGACGGTGGTGTTCGGCGGTGGCGGCCTCGGGGGTCGGGCCCGGGCCGCCGAGAGCGGTGCGGTCGCCTCCAGACCGCGGTTTGAAACCGACATCCGCCCGATCCTCCGGGCCCGCTGTCTCGACTGCCACGGCGCGGACGACGAACCGAAGGGAGGGCTCGACCTCCGCCTCGTTCGTTTCATGATCGAGGGGGGTGATTCGGGCCCGGCACTCGTGCCCGGCGACAACGCCGCCAGCGCCCTGCTTGCGCGGATCCAGGCCGGTGAGATGCCACCCGGCGGCATCGCGGTGGCCGCCGCCGAGTTGGCCACGCTCGAGGCCTGGGTGGCGGACGGTGCGCCCACGGTCCGCCCCGAGCCGGAGTCGATTCCACCCGGCCTTGGCATCACGCCCGAGGAGCGGTCCTGGTGGGCCTTCCAGCCGCTCGCGCGCCCGCCGCTGCCCTCGGTCTCCCGGCCGGAACTGGTCGCGACACCGGTCGACGCGTTCCTGCTGGCGGAGCTCGAACGCCGCGGGCTGTCCTTCGGCCCCGCCGCCGACCGCGCGACGCTCGTCCGCCGGGTCACGCTCGACCTCACGGGTCTGCCACCCACCTCCACGGAGGTCGACACGTTCGTCGCCGATCCCGATCCCGGCGCGTATGAGAAGCTCGTCGATCGGCTCCTGGCCTCGCCGCACTACGGCGAGCGGCAGGCGCGTCATTGGCTCGATGCCGCCGGCTACGCCGACTCCTCCGGAGGCAACCCCGACGACGCGTCGCGCCCGTACGCCTGGAAGTATCGCGATTGGGTGATCCGCGCGTTCGCCTCCGACATGCCGTTCGACCGGTTCCTCGTCGAACAACTGGCGGGCGACGAACTCACGCCACCGCCGCACACCGGCCTCGATGCCGCCGCGATCGACCGGCTCACCGCCACCGGCTTCCTCCGGATGGCGGCCGACGGCACCGCCAACGCCGCCGATCCCGACGCGGCGCGGCAGGCGGTGATCGTCGACACCCTCGCGATCGTGTCGACGGCGCTGCTGGGCCTGTCGGTCCAGTGTGCCCAGTGCCACGATCACCGCTACGACCCGATCCCGCAGTCCGTCTACTACGCCCTGCGGGCGGTGTTCACGCCGGCTCTCGATCCGGCCGCCTGGAAAACCCCGCCGGAGCGCCTCGTCTCGTTGTTCACCGACGCCGACCGGGCGCGCTCGGCCGAGATCGAAGCCGACGCCGCGGCCGCGCAGAAGGAGATCGACGCCCAACTCGCCGCGGCGCTGGCCAAGGCGCTCGACGTCGAGTTGGCGAGGCACCCCGAGGAACTCCGCGACGGGCTCCGCGCCGCGGCCACGACCGCGGCGCCGGACCGCACCCCCGAGCAGACCCGACTCCTCAAGGAGTGGCCGAGTGTCGACATCACCCCCGGTGTCCTGTACCAGTACGACCAGGCGGCCGCCGACGCCTTGAAGAAACTGGGCGAGGGGGTCGCCGCGATCCGCGCCCGAAAGCCGGTCGAGGATTTCCTCCACGTCCTGACCGAGCCCCCGGGTCACCTGCCACCGACGCCCCTGCTCCATCGCGGCGATCATCGCCAGCCGAAGGGTGACGTGGCGCCGGGCGATCTGCAGGTGACCGGACGCCCGGGTGAGACCGCGATCGCGGCCGACGACTCCGGCCTGCCGACGAGCGGGCGCCGCCTGGCTTTCGCTCGGCGGCTGACGAGCGGCCGCCATCCGCTCCTCGGGCGGGTGGTCGTCAACCGGTTGTGGATGCAGCACTTCGGCCGCGGGATCGTCGCCACGCCGGGCGATTTCGGCCGCCTCGGCGAGCGCCCCACCCATCCGGAACTCCTCGATTGGCTTGCGACCGAGTGGGCCGACGGCGGCTGGAGCGTCAAGCGTCTCCACCGCATGCTCGTCTGCTCCACCGCCTACCGCCAGTCGTCGCAGCGCCGTCCCGAACTCGACGCCGTCGATGCCGACAACCGCCTGGTGGGCCGGATGCCCGTCCGCCGGCTCGACGCCGAGGCGGTGCGCGACCGGATGCTGGCCGCGTCGGGCGCGCTCGACACCACGCCGTTCGGCCCCCCCGTGACGGTCAGCGCCGACGACGCGGGGGAGTTCGTCGCCGATCCGGCGAAGCCGCGGCGCGGCATCTACGTGGAACAACGGCGCTCGACGCCGGTCGGATTCCTCGCCGCCTTCGACGCGCCGGTGATGGAGACCAACTGCCTGCGACGCCCCTCCTCCACCGTCGCCGGACAGGCGCTGGTGTTGATGAACGGGCCCTTCGCGCTCGACCAGGCGCGGATCCTGGCGGAGCGGGCTCTGGCCGCGGCGCCGCCGGCGGACACGGCGGACGGCCTCGGCCCCGGCAGCGCCAGCCTGGCGCTCGAACCGGCCGTCGAAGAGGCGTGGCGGCGGGCCTTGGGTCGCGTCCCCACTCTCCACGAGCGACGCGAGGCGGTGGCCTTTCTCGCCGACAATCTGGCGATCCTCCGGCCGGCCGATCCCACGCCAGGCCGCGAGCCCCCGGCCGCGTCGGCCGCCCGCGTCGAGGCCTTGACCAACCTCTGCCAACAACTGCTCTGCTGCAACGAGTTCCTCTATGTCGACTGACGGGCCCGACGCCCGCCGCATCGCTGGCGACGACGCGAGCCCACGGGCGACGCCGCGGCGCGCGTTCCTCGCCCGCGGCGGGATGGGCCTCGGCGCGGTGGCGCTCGCCGACCTGCTCGCGCGCGAGGGTCTCCTCGCGGCGCCGGTCAAGCCGCCGCTGGGGCCGGTCGCGTTCGATCTCACCCCCAAGGCACCACCGCGGCCGCCACGTGCCCGGGCGATGATCTCGCTGTTCATGCATGGCGGTCCGGCGCACATGGACCTCACCGATCCCAAGCCGGCACTGTCGCGGCTCGACGGCAGCGATTACACCGGCGACGTGGTCTACAGCTTCGTCAACCGGGCGAGCCGAAAACTGCTCGGCAGCCCCTGGACATTCTCGCGCTGTGGCGAGAGCGGCACCGCGATCAGCGAACTGCTGCCCTGTCTCCAGGGGATCGCCGATCGGATCTGCCTGGTGCGCTCGATGCAGACCGGTCACAACGGCCACGAAGTGTCGATCCGCTACTTCCACGGCGGCGTTCCCGCGGTGCTCGGGCGGCCCCACGTGGGAAGCTGGCTGACCTACGCACTGGGCAGCGAATCGCAGGACCTTCCCGCCTACATGGTGCTCGTCGATCCCGAGGGGCAGCCGGTCGATGGCGTCAGCAACTGGTCGAGCGGCTTCATGCCACCGCTCTTCCAAGGCACCGTGGTCCGAGCCCGGGAACCGCGCATCCCCGACCTCGTGCCGCCGCCGCGGCTCGCCGGCCGGATGCAGGCCCGCAACCTCGAGTTGTTGGCGACCCTGAACCGCCGGCACCTCGCCGCGCATCCCGGCGAGACCGACCTCGAGGCGCGGATCGCGAGCTATGAACTGGCGGCGCGGATGCAACTGGCCGCCACCGACGCGCTCGACATCGCCCGCGAGACCGCGGCCACGCACCGGCTGTACGGACTCGACGACCCGGTGACACGCGAATATGGCACGCGCTGCCTGATCGCCCGCCGGCTCGTGGAACGGGGCGTGCGCTTCGTGCAACTGTTCCTCGGCGGTCAGCCCTGGGACAATCACACCAACATCCGTGCCACGTTGCCGGCGATCTGCCGCCGTACCGACAAACCCGCCGCGGCGCTGGTCACCGATCTGGCCGCCCGCGGCCTGCTCGACACCACGCTGGTCCATTGGGGTGGCGAGATCGGCCGGTTGCCGGTCACCGAAGGAAGCGGCGCGCAGTGCGGCCGCGACCACAACGGGCAGGGGTTCAGCATCTGGATGGCGGGGGGAGGCATCCGGCCGGGGATCGTCTACGGCGCCACCGACGACGTGGGCCACCGGGCCGTCGAGAACGTCGTCACCCCCAACGACTGGCAGGCGACGCTGCTGGCTCTCTTCGGTCTCGACCACGAGAACTTGGTGTACCGCCACAACGGCGTCGAACAGCGGATCACCGCCGGCCGCACCGCGCGCGTCGTCGGCGACATCATCACCTGAACCCCGACGGGTCGCCGCCATGGCCGTACCGCGCAGCCACCGGCGTGCACTCGTCGGCCGTGCACTCGTCGCCGCGGCCTGCGGCGCCATGGCCTCGGCCACCGAGCCGGGCACCGGTCCGACCGGTCCGGTGGTGGCGGCATTCGAGAGGTTCGGCCGAACGACGCGCGATCCGTTGTCGCCCGCCGCCGCCGGCCGGCTCCTCGTCGGTGAGTTGGGATGCACCGCCTGCCACGCGTCGGCCGACGATCGCCTCGCCCCGAAGCGTGGTCCCGATCTCGCCGGGGTCGGCACGCGGCTGCGGAGTGAGTGGATCGCCGACTACCTCGACGATCCCCAGGCCGCGGCCCCGGGCACGACGATGCCACTCCCATTGGCCGATATCCCCGCCGCCGACCGCGCCGCGGTGATCCGCGACCTCGTCGCCTACCTCGCGTCGCTGCGCGCCGCGGTGCCCCTGCCGAAGGCGAGCGGCGCCAACCCGATCCCGCCCGCCTTCTGGGAGCGCGGCGCGGCGGCGAGCGGGCGCGTCGTCTACCACCGAGTCGGCTGCGTCGCCTGCCACGATCCGCTTCCGGGTCAGGTTGGCGGCGGCGGGATCACGGCGCTGGAAGCCCGCGCCGCCGGCCTCGACGACGCCGACCGCGCCGCCGCCGGATTGCCGGCCACGGAGGCGCCGTTCCGTTCGGTGCCACTGGCCCACGTCGGTCGCAAATACACCCCGCGCGGCCTGGCCGAGTTCCTCTTCGTGCCGCTCCACGCACGTCCGGCGGGCCGGATGCCCGACATGAAACTCAAGGCGATGGAGGCAGCCGACGTCGCCGCCGCCCTGATCGTGCCCCAGGGCGGTTCGCTCGCCCGGGAGGTGTCGCCGCCGGCGATGTCACCCGGCGCCGACGATCCAGTGGCCCGTGGCCGCGCGGCGTTCGTCGCCAGCGGGTGCGCTGCGTGCCACGCCGCCGACGCACCCCCCGCGCCCGTCGCGGCCCGGCCGCTTGCCGACCTCCGTCCCGACGTGGCGCTGGCCTGCATCGCCGCGGATGCCGGAGATGTGGCCGGCGCCGCGCCGGCGCCCGTCCGCTATCGGCTCGACGGCGTCCAGCGCGCGGCAGTCGGCGCGGCGATCGCCGGCCGCGACCCGACCTCCCCTTCCCCGCTCGAGACCTCGCTGCAGCGTTTCAACTGCCTCGGTTGCCACGAGCGCGACGGACGCGGCGGCGTCGGCCCCGGTCGCGCTCCCTTCTTCGAGACGCTGGGACAGATCGACCTCGGCGACGAGGGACGGCTGCCGCCCCCCCTGACCGGTGTCGGCGTCCGGCTCACACCGGGGTGGTTCGCCAAGGTGTTCTCCGGCTCGGGCACGATCCGCCCGTTCATGCGCGCGCGGATGCCGATCTATCCGCCGGCGGCGACGCAACCGCTGGCCGGGTGGCTGCGCGCCGCCGACCGCCAGGAGGCCGACGGCGCCGGGACCGTCGCGTCCTGGCCGCCGCCGGGCGATGACGTCGCCGCGGGTGGAGCCGCGCTCGAGGGCGCGGCGCGGATCCTCGACGCCGGCTGTATCCAGTGCCATCCCATCGGTGATCACACCCTCCCCGGCGTGGTGGGGGTGAACCTCGCCGACGTCACGCGACGCGTCGAGCCGACATGGTTCCGCCGACTGCTTCTTCATCCGCAGGGGGTCAGACCGCTGACGAAGATGCCCGCCTTCTTCGGCGACACACGCCCACGGACGATCCTCGAGGGCGATGCCGAGCGCCAGATGGCGGCCGTCTGGCACTGGCTCGACCGGCAGGATCCCGCCCCCCTCCCGGAGAAGTTCCGCGCCGTGGCGGCCGGCGATTGGGAATTGGTGCCACGCGATCGGCCGATCGTCTTCCGCACGTTCATGTCCCGTGCCGGCACGCGCGCGATCGCGGTCGGATTCCCGGCGGGGGTCCACCTCGCCTTCGACGCCGACCACTGCCGCGTGGCGGAGGTATGGCGCGGCCGGTTCCTCGACGCGCGCGGCACCTGGCTCCTCGCCAAGTCGGCACCACCGACCGATCCGCTCGGCGACGCCGTGCTGCCGCTCGACGACGCCTCGGCGGTGGTCCAGCCGCTGGCCGCCGACGCGCCGTGGACCGACAACGCCGTGTGCCGTTTCGACGGCTACCGGCTCGACGATGACGGCGTGCCGGTCTTCCGTTGGCGGATCGACGGCCGACCGGTGACGGAGCGATGGGCGCCGACGGACGCCGGGGGGCTCGCGCGACGCCTCGCCGCCGCGCCCGGCGCGGGCCCACCCCTCCAAGTGCGGCTGGCGCATGGGGCGCTTGTCGCCGTCGCCGACGGCGTCACGCGCGGCGACGGCCTGTCGATCACACGCGCCCCGACCGGCGTCGCACGGCCCGGAGCCACAAGCCCCGCAGGGGCGCCGCCGGGACTGCGCGTGCCGCCCGGTTCGCCGGAGACCCGGGAGTGGATCGTTCCCCTTCCCGCCGATGGCACGCCGCTCGAGGTGATCTACCGATGGTGAAACCCCGCCGGTCGACGCGTGTGCCCCGCCGTCGAGCGCCGCCCGGACCGGCGGTCGCCTGGGTGCTCGTCGCCTCGTCGCTCGGCGCGATCCTGGCGACCGCGGCGACGCTCGACGAGGAAGCGCGGCACTACAGGATCGTCACGATCGCCGCCCCGGAGGCGATCCGCGAATCGCGCGACACCGCCTGGCAGGCGCCCCCCGGCGGCCCGGTGCTCGAGGTGAGCGGCATCGCCGTGTCGGCCGATCCCCGCGCGCCGGCGCCGCTCGCCGTGGCCACCCGCAAGGGGGACATCTGGCTCGTCGACGACGGCGGCGTCGATGGCGCCGCCGACGGGCGCCCCGGTGCCGCCGGCGACCTCCACACCGGTCCCTCCCCGCCACCGCGGCAGGCCGTCGGCTACCGGCTGTTCGCCTCCGGTCTCCACGAACCGCTCGGCCTCGTGTGGCGCGACGGGGCGTACCTCACCGCACAGCGCGGCGAGGTGACGCGCGTCGCCGACACCGACGGTGACGGCAGCGCCGACGACTACGCCACCGTCGCGACCGGCTGGGGCGTCACGGGCCACTATCACGAATACGCCTATGGCCCGAAGCCCGACGGGACGGGCCGCCTGTGGGTGACGCTCAACACCGGACTCAACCTCAAGCCGGAACATCTCCCGGCGACGATCGGCAACGAGACGCTCGGCTACGCGCAGGGACGCTGGCGGGGATGGGCGCTCACCCTCGGCGACGACGGCTCGCTCGAGCCGGTGTGCTGCGGCCTCCGCAGCCCGTCCGGGCTCGGGGCCGACGCCAGTGGGGCGATGTTTTGCACCGACCAGCAGGGCAACTGGATCGCCGCCGGCAGTCTCGTCCATCTGCGCCGTGGCGGATTCTTCGGCCATCCGGAAAGCCTCGCCTCCGCCGATCTGCCGGCGTCGCCGCTCCCCACGCACGCGCCCGACGGCACGCGCCTGCTCGCGCCCGTCGTCGACGGGCTCCCCTGGCCGCGCGCGGTCGAGCGCATGTCCTACCTCAAGCCGCCGGCGGTGTGGCTGCCGTACCGCAAAGCGGGCCAGTCGGCCACCGACGTCTGCCTCGATGCCAGCGGCGGACGCTTCGGACCGTTCGCCGGACAGCTGTTCGTCGGTGAGTTCACGCAGGCCTCGATCCACCGCGTGTTCCTCGAGCGCGTCGCCGGGGAATACCAGGGGGCGGTGTTCCCCTTCCGTGCCGGTTTCGCCTCGGCGGTGCTCCGACTCGGGCAGGCGCCCGACGGCAGTCTCTACGCCGGCCTCACCAACCGTGGGTGGAGCAGCCTCGGGCCGGCGGCCTACGGACTGGAGCGGCTCGTCTGGACCGGCATCGTGCCGTTCGAAATCCGCGCGATCCGCGCCGCGCACGACGGCTTCGAACTGGAGTTCACCCGGCCGGTCGATCGCGCCGCGGCCGCGCGCCCCGACGCCTACGCGCTGTCGAGCTACACCTACCTCTATCACTCGAAATACGGCAGCGACGAGATCGACGCCTGCGCGCTGGCCGTGCGCGAGGCGACGGTCTCGGACGACGGCCTCCGCGTGCGCCTGGTCGTCGACGGCCTGCGACCGCTCCACGTGCACGAGTTCGACGCCATCGGGGTGCGCAGCGCCGCCGGAGAACCGCTGCTCCATTCCCAGGCCTTCTACACGCTCAATCGCCTCCCACCCCCGCGCTGACGGGGGCGCCCGAAGGGGCGCCGCTGGCACGGGCTGCCGCTCAGCCCACGCGCCGCCCCGGCCGCCGCCACACGCTGCGCACCGTGTCACCACCGAGCGGCACGCTGGCGCCGACCGTGGTGCCCTGCATCGTCCAAGCCACGGTCGCGCCTCCCCTCGCCTCGCGCCACACCAGCGCCGAGCGGCCGTCGCGGAGGAGCGTCGCCACCACCGACCAGGTGCCCGCCGGGCGGATCACCCGTGAGGCGAGCACCTTGCCGCCGTCCATCAGCCGCATCACCACCGTGCCGCTGGGGCCGTCGCGCCAGACGAGATCCCCACGGCCGTCGCCGTCGAAGTCTCCCGTCGCGGCCACCTCCCAGCGGGCGTCCCCGCCGACCTCGGTGCGGGACACGACCGCGGTGCCCTTCATCAGCCACAGCTGCGTCGCGCCGCCGACGGCGTGGCGCCAGAGCAAATCGGCGCGGCCGTCGCCGTCGGCATCGTAGCGACCGGAGGTCGACACCAGCCTGGTCGTCGAATCGCCACCGAGTGCCCGCATCGCGCGCGGGGCGAGACCATCCATCAACCACATCACGTTCATGCCCGAACCGGCGTGGCGCCAGACCAGATCGTCACGGCCGTCGCCGTCGTAGTCGTCGCTGGTTTCGATCCGCCAGGCCAGATCGCCACCCACCGCACCGCTCGAGCGCATCGTGCCGTCGCCGCGCATCAGCCAGACCGCGGTCGTGCCGGTGGCGAGGTGGCGCCAGGCGAGGTCGCCGACGCGGTCGCCATCGAAATCCCCGACCGTGGCGAGCTCCCAGGCCCCACCCCCGCCGAGTGTGCGGATCGCCTTGACCCCCCCCGCCGCGTCGAACAGCCTGCCGGTGACCAGTCCGGTGCGTTCGTTGCGCCACACGAGGTCGCCGATCCCGTCGCCATCGAGATCGATCGCCGGCCGCGGGGCGAGACGGGGCGGCGCGAACAGCGACCCGTCGGCGGCCGCGACCACCGCCGCATAGCGCCACGCGCTGGCCGGTGGCTCGTCCATGCGATGAAGCGTACCGAAGTCGCCGAACGAACCGCCGTACGGCGACCCGGTCAGTTGGTAGTGGAGATAGAGGTCGAGGCCGGCCGTGTCGAACGCGCGGAGGCTCTCGCGCGTGATCTCCCCCATGCGGCGGTCGGCGGCGGCCGCGTTGAAGGCCGCCTGATAGGGCGCGTGGCGGCCGTCGAGGTGTGGGCCCCCTTCGTAGGCGACCACGGCGATCGGGCGGCCCAGACGCGCCGACCACTCGGCGGCGATCCGTCGATGCCGCCCCACCTCCTCGACCATCCGTGGGATCGAACTCCGCGTGTCGGCGAGCACCGTCTCGACCGTGGTCGTTGCGGAATACGTGGCGCGCTGCTCGTCGGTGGGCTGCAGATACGGGGCGATGGCGATCGCGTCGAAGGCACCCCCCATCGCCCCGGCGATCGCGTCGCTGACCCAGTCGTTCGCCGACCACCCCGCCGCGACGCGCACCAGGCGTGCCGGGGAGTCGGCGAAAGCGGCGCTCCAGATGTCCATGTCGCGCCGTGCCTCGCGCCCCGCCACCTCCCAGTGCGACAGACCGGCGTTCTCCGGCAGACGCGTCAGGGCATCGACCCAGCGCGAGCCGTCGAAGCCCCAGGCGAAGTTCCAGATCTCGTTGGACCACTCGACGTACACGCGGCGACCGGGTTCGAGATGGTCGTGGACGTAGGTGGCGAAGTGCCGCACGAAGTCGTCGTCCGCGCCGTGCGGCATGTTGAACCAGGCATCGGCGTCGACGTCGTTGGCCAACTGCACCATGTACTCCAGGGACATGCCGTTGACCGCAGGCTCCGACGCTGACCCACCCGGCCCCGAGCCCTGGCGGACGGCGTCCGCGGGCCGACGATCCCCCCACGACACGACCGAGGAGCCGTTGGTCTCCTGCAGCGCCATGAAACGGAGCGTGGAGAACGGCCGCACACGCTCGAGGAACAGCGGGTGGAACGGCGTGCCGGCGTCCCCGGGTCGCCAGCGGCGCCCGGCGAACGACTCTCCCTGCCAATCGGGCATCCACACATGGACTCCGCGTACCGGGTCGGCCGGATCGGTATGGTCGATGACGACGTGGATCCCGTCATCGGTCGGCGTGACCTCGAGATCGGCGAACGAGCGACCATCGGCGGTCCGGCCGGTGGCGACGACACGCGCGTCGAAATCGAAGCGGACGGTGCCCGTGCCATCCCACTCCGCGCGCCAACGACCAGCGGGATAGCCCCCGGCGACGTCGCGGAACAGGAGCGTGCCGGCCGCTTGCCGCAGGGTACGGCCGTTCTCGACCCACGTCGTCAGCTCGGTGGGCACGCCCCGGGAGTCCACCGCGACCGGGCGCGTCGCGCCGACGTCCCATGCCGCCATCCCGCCGGTGGCGGTATCGACCGCGTGGGTGATCCATCCGCGCGAGGCGAGGAAAGCGTCCCGGAACACCCAGGCCGGCGACCAATCGACGATGTTTTCCAGGTTCATCCCCACCCGCATCGGCGGGTCGACGGCGAACAGTTCCCGCGTCTCGAGCCGTTCGCCCCCCACCGCCACCGGAGCCCGGCGCCGCGCGCCGCGTTTCGCCGCACCGCGCGTTGCATTTCCATACAGCCACCGCCACCAGGAAAACGACGCCATGATGGATCGCTCCTCGTAAGGCACGGCCACGGCACGGTTTGGGCCGAGGCGGCTCCGGGCATGCCCCGGGCCATCCAGATTCCGATGCACGTTCCGTGCCGGGCATCGGCGGCCGGCACGGCAAGCGCGGCAAAACCGGTCAGGGAACGGCCGGGACGGCGGTCAGCCACAGGCCGACGACCCGCTCGGTGCCGCAGGCGGCGCTGGCGAGAGGTTCGCCGCCCGGGCCGCCGTCGCGGCGTGCGACGATCCGGACCGGCCCGGAGACGGGTTCGTGACACACCACCTCGAGCACCACCTTCTTCGCCGCGTCGCCTTCGCCAGGCGACACCACGGCTGCCGCGGCGACGCCCGCCGGCAAGCCGTCGGGGGCGATCGTGAGCCTCTCGGTGAAGCCGTGACGCCGCTCGATCGCCACTTCGACGGCGATCGGCTTGCCCACCGTACCCGCCACCGCGTCGGTGGCGATCGTCAGTGACACAGCGGGGCGCGGCGGCTCGATCGCCACCCGGAAGGCATGCCACGGCGACCCCTGATCGCGACGGTCGCCGACGACCAACTGGTAGTCGCCGTCGGCAGGCGGCTGCCAGGAAAATCGTTCCTCGGGGCTGTCGTGGAGGTGCAGCCGGCGACCGGCCGCGTCGAAGATCATGACCACGGGGTCGGCGGCCGAGCCGGCGCTCCGCGCCAGGCACGCGATCTGGAGGGGGACCCCCTTGGCCGCCGCGAACCGCACGCCGCGCCCCTCGCCGTCGCGCTCGAGGCAGCCGGTGACCTCGACCGGGAGCGTCCCCCGTGGCACGTCGAGAGGCCACGCCCCCGCCTCCACCACCGCACCGGTGACGATCGGCAGTTCCACCAACCCCACCGCGCCGGGCAGCGACGCGGTCCGCACCGGCTCACCGCCGGGGCCGCGACCGACCGACGAGATCTCGACCGGCTCGGCCGACACGCCGATCCCGCGCGCCGCCGGCGCGTCGGCGCCGGCGGCCAGCGCCCCTGGTGCGCAGCCGGTGAGCAGCGGGCCGGTGGCGAGCACGAGGCGGTAGACGAACGCCTCGCCACCGGCCAGGCCGATCGTGCTGTCGGGGGTCGCGGGCAGCCCGAACACGCGCACCACCACCGCGCCGTCGCGCCCGGCGACGTGGACGATCTGCGGATCGAGCCCGGCGGCGTCCAGATCGCGCGCGACCAGTGCACCGCGGTCGTCGACGAGGTCGAGGCCGGGATCGAACGGACTGGCGAGCCGCTGGTGGGCGTCGACCGCCGCCACAAGCCGCTCACCACGGCGGAGGTCGATGCGGAAACAATCGACCTGACCGGCCTTGTCGATCACCCCGTCGATGGCCACGGGCAGCTCGACGGGCATCGCCGCGCGCGGCGCGTCGTTCGGCTCGATCTCACGCCGGGCGGGCACCGGATCGACGAGGAAGCGCCGCACGGCACTGGCCCCTTCCGCGTCGTGGAATCGCACCCGATGGATGCCGAACGCGCCGGCGGCGGGCACCGCCACCTCGAACCGGCCCGGCTCGGCACCACACGTCCAGACCAACTGGCCGCGGTCGGTCCAGACGCCGACCGGCCAGCGGGGAAATGATCCACTGACGACCACGTCCGCCGTCGCCCCCGGTGGCGCCCCGGCGGGAAACACCACCGTCGCCTGTGGTGGAGCCGCCGCGGCGAAGCCGGTGCCCAAGGCGGCAAAGACCATCGCGCGGCCGATCACCCGAGCAATTCCGCGATCGGCGTCGGATCGGATACGAGGAACGCGGGCCGCCCGGACGGGGTCACGAAGTGCATGCCCGGGTCGATGCCGAGCTTGGCGTAGACGGTCGAGACGAAGTTCTCCGGCGAAAGCACCCGGTCGCGGGCCGCGTGGCCGAGCCGGTCGGTGGCGCCCACCACGATCCCGCCGGGAGTGCCCCCGCCGGCGAACAGGATCGACATCGCGCTCGACCAGTGGTCACGGCCCGCCTTCGTCTGCCCGGGCAGCACCGACAGCTTCGGTGTCCGCCCGAATTCGCCGAGGACGATCACCATCGTGGAGTCGAGCAGTCCGCGGCGGTCGAGGTCGGTGATCAGCGTCGCGACCGTGCGGTCGAACGCCGGGAGCCGCTTGGCGAGCGCCCCGAACAGGTCGGAATGATGGTCCCACCCCCCGTCGTTGATGGTGACGAAGGGCACTCCCGCCTCGACGAGCCGGCGCGCAAGCAGGGCCCGCTGACCGAGACCGTCGCGTCCGTAGGCGTCGCGCACCGCGTCGGGCTCGCTGGCGATGTCGAAGGCCCGCTGCGCCTCCGGCGTGGTGACCAGCCGCTCTCCCTGCGCGTAGTAATCGTCGAGCACACGGACCGGATCGGCCGCAGCCGGCTCCTCGTGCCGCGGCAATCGATCGACGAGCCGGCGCAGATCCTGCCGGGCGGCGAAGCGCCCCGCCTCGACACCGGCCGGAAGGGCGAGATCACGGACGCGGAAGCCCTTCGCGTTGGGATCGTCGGCGATGACGAACGGTGCGTACCGGGCGCCGAGGAAGCTCGGCCCCCCGGAGCGGGTCATGCTCGGCATCGAGAAGTAGCCCGGCATGCCGTGAGGGGCCGAACGCTCGTGCGCGACCACCGACCCCATGCTGGGATGGAAGCTGACGAAGGCGCCGCACCCGACCGGGATCCGCGGCGGGGCGCCGGTCATCATGTAATGGTTGCCGGCGCCGTGGTTCCCCTGGTCATGACAGACCGACCGGATGAGCGCGTACCGGTCGGCGATCTTCGCCAGTTCCGGGAGGTGTTCGCAGATCATCGTGCCGGGGACGGCGGTGGCGATCGCGGAGCATTCGCCACGCGTCTCCGCGGGCGCCTCCGGCTTGGGGTCGAACGTCTCCAGATGGGTCGGACCGCCGTCGAGCCAGATGAGGATGCAGGCCTTGGCCCGCGCCCGGGGAGCGGCCGGGCCTTCGGCCGCCGCGCGGGCGAGCCCCCACAGCCCTCCGAGCGTGCCTCCCGCCAGCCCGCCGAGGCCGAGCCTCAATCCGGTGCGGCGCGGCAGCGCGATCGCGCCGTGGGCCGCCGATCCACGTCGGTCTTCCATCGGTCACCTCCCGGCGGGTCGCCGCCCGCGGTCAATCCTGATAGACGAATTCGGCCGAATTGACCACCGCCCAGAGGATGTCCTCGACCACCTCCCGCCGCGCACGGCCCTCGCCGGCGAATTCCCCCTCCAGCGTCGTCCGTTCCTCGCTGGTGGGATGGCGGGCGTAGGCGGCCAGATAGATCTCCTCGACGACCGCCGCCGGGGAGGCGTCGCCCGTCGCGAGGCGCGCGGCCCATCCGGAATCATCGGCGATCTTGGCGGCGATCTGCGGCCCGTTGAGGAGATGGAGGGCCTGGACCACCGTGGCATCGGGATCGCGCTGACAGGGGGGATCCTGGTTCGGATCGGGGCGGCCGAAGACGTCGAGAAACGTCGAGCCGCTGCGGTGGGTCCACAGTTGCACGGCCCGCGACTCCGGGGGGGCTCCGGGATAGGCGGTGGGCACGCCGGTCAGGTCGTCGATCGCGTCGGCGAGCACCTCGGCCCGCAGCCGCCGCCGCCGATGGCGGGAGAAATGGCGGTGGTCGCCGGCGTTGCCCGGTTCGGGCGCGCTTGCCGCGCCGTACACGTTCGACTCCATGATCGTGGCGATCAGGCGTTTGGTGTCCATGCCCAGACGGCGGTATTCGTCGGCGAGAGCGTCGAGGAGCGCGGGGTTCGACGGCGGGTTGGTCGCCCGCAGATCGTCCACCGGATCGACGAGCCCGATGCCCATCAAGTCGGCCCAGACCCGGTTGGCGGCGGCCCGGTGGAACAACGCGTTGTCGGGGCCCGTCATCCATGCGACCAACGCGTCGCGAGGATCCCGCCCGGCAGGGATCGCGACCGGTTCGCCCAGCAGCGGCCGCGGCGGCAACACCGCGCTGGTGAGCGGGTGGCGTACCTCGCCGCCGTCGGCCACGGTGACGAACTCTTCTCCCCCGGAGATCGGCGGCGACAGGCCGGTGCCACGGTAGCCGACCCGGGCGAAGAACGCGGCCAGCGAGTAGAAGTCGCCCTGGCCATAGCGTTCGAAGGGGTGCTGGTGGCACTTCGCACACTCCAGCCGCGTCCCGAGAAACAGCTGGCTGACCATCGTCACGATCTCGTCGGGGCTGCGGCGGTCGCGGAACATCGTCGTGGCGCCGTCGCGAAAGGTGCTGCCGCGGGCGGTCACCAGGGCACGGACGAACGCGTCGTGCGGCAGATTGCGGCGGAAGGCATCGCGGAGAAAGGCGTCGAGCGCCATCGTCGCCTTGATCCCGACACGGTAGGGATTGGGGCGGAGCAGGTCGGCCCACTTGTTGGCCTGGTAGTCGGCATACTCGCCGCGTTCGAGCAGCGCCGCCACGAGCCGCCGGCGTTTGTCGGGAGCCCCGTCGGCGAGGAACGCCCGGGCCTCGGCGGCGGTCGGGAGCCGGCCGATCACGTCGACGTGCGCGCGACGGAGGAAAGTCGAGTCGCTGCACGGGGGGCTCGGAGGAATCCCCAGCGATCGGAGGCGGTCGTAGACGAAGGCGTCGATGAAGTTGGCCCGCGGCAGCGCCGCGAAGGCGTCGGGGGTGATCCGCTCCGGCCGCGCGACTCCGGTGTCCCAGGTGGCGATCAATCCCAAATAGCGTGCCATCACCGTCGCCTCGCCGGGGAGCGTCCCGGCGGTCGCGCGCCCGGCGGCCGACACCGTGACGACGACCGGCTCGCTCGACTGCCAGGCGCAGTCGGCCGTCACGTCACGCGACGACCCGTCGGTGGACCGGGCGATGGCCACCAGCGCGACCGCCTCTCCGGGCGCGAGCAAGCGTGGATCGGGCGCGATCTCGAGACCAGCCACCCGCGGATCGCCCGGCCCGGCACGCGGCGCGCCGCGCGCGATCCAGGCCTCCAGGCGCCGGTGATCGGGGCTTCCCTCGTCGATCCGCTTGCCGCCCCCGTGGGGCTCGGCGCCCGTGGCCTTGAGGAGGAGAAGGCTCCGCGCCGGAGCCGCGAAATCGACGCGCCGCCCCCTGGCTCCCGACACGATCGCGCGGTGATCGCCGTCCGGGTCGAAGCCGAACAGCGACAGCGCGAAGCCGTTCTTGCCGCCCGACTTCCCGTGGCAGCCGCCGGCGTTGCAGCCGCGAGCGGTGAGGATCGGCTGGATGTCGGTCTCGAACAGAAGGCGTTCGTCGGCGCGCGCGACCCCAGGCGCCGCCAGCGTGAACACAGGCGCCGCCAGCGCCAGTGCCATGACCGCGGTTCGCAGGGCGTTGGTCGACGGCACTCGCACGCTCGATCTCCGCCGGTGCGACGCGCCCGACCGACACCGGACACGCACCCCTCCCGGGTGGCAGAATCCTACCATGCGCCGAGGCGCGGGACCAACGGCGACCGCCGCCGGCGCGCTTGCTACACTCCGCGCATGATGCCCCGCGGCACAGTCACCCACGCGTTCGCCCCGCTCCGGCCGCGCCTTCGCGAGGGGGTGGTGGTCGCGGGCCGTCGATCCGTGCTCAAGGCGAGCGTCGCCGGGCTCGGCGCCGCGAGCCTGCCCGCCCTGCTGGCCGCCGGCGGCAGCGGCACTGGCCCCGCCGTCGCCGGCCGCCGCGCCGTGATCCTCTTGTGGATGACCGGCGGACCGTCGCACATCGACACGTGGGACCCGAAGCCCGACGCGCCGGCGGAGATCCGTGGACCGTTCGCCACGATCGCGACCCGGCTGACCGGCGTGCGGATCTGCGAGTACCTGCCGTTGCAGGCGGCGTTGCTCGACCGCTTCACCCTGCTCCGCGCCGTGGACTGCCGGCAGAGCAACCACGAACCGAACATGGTGATGCAGACCGCCAACCGGGCCGCGGAGCCGCGCACCAATCCCCGCGCCCACCTCTATCCCGGCATCGCGTCCCTCGTCGCCCGGCACGCCGCTGCCGCCCATCCGACGGTGCCGCCCAACGTGGTCCTCCACCTGCAGTCGCGCTCGCACGTCGCCTCCGGGGGAGTGCTCGGCCGCCATTGGGACCCGTTCGACGCCCGGGCGGCAGCCCGGATCTTCGCCGTCACCGGGGCGCTCGACGCCGACCGGCTCGGCGATCGCCGCGCACTGTTGGCCGATCTCGATCGGTTCCGACGGCGCCTCGACAGCGCCTTGGAAACGGACGCCGCCGACCGGTTCACCCGGCAAGCGTTCGACATGCTGGCCGGCGGACGGGCGGCCACGGCCTTCGATCTCGCGGGCGAGGACGCGATCACGCGCGCCCGCTACGGCGACCACGAGTGGTGCCGGCAGGCACTCTTGGCGCGGCGGCTGGTCGAACATGGCGCCTCGTTCGTCACGATCGATCTCAGCGACCACTCCGCCAGCGGCACCTGGGACACGCACGGCGACAACATCCCTCCGTACGGCGGGATCTGGAATGGGCTCCGGCCGCTGCTGCCGGTATTCGACCGGCTGACAAGCGCGCTGGTCACCGACCTCGACGAACGCGGCATGCTCGACGACACGCTGGTGATCGCGATGGGGGAGTTCGGCCGCACGCCGCGGATCGGCACGCAGGGCAGCAGCGACGGGCGCGATCACTGGCCGGTGGTGATGTCGGCCTGCGTCGCCGGGGGTGGCCTGCGCCACGGACAAGTGATCGGTGCCACGTCGCGCGACGGTGGCGAGATCGCCTCGCGTGCGGTGACGCCGGGCGATCTGGCGGCCACGATCTACCGGCACATGGGGGTGCCACTCGACGCCACCTACGCCGACCATCAGGGCCGCCCGGTGCCGATCCTCGCCGAAGGTCGGCCGCTTCCGGAATGGAGCTGACGCCACCGCCTCGGCCCCGCCACGACCCGCCGCGAACGCGGCGCGGCTGCCACCGGGCAGCGGGTCACCGCCGGGGCTCCCCCCAAATCGCCGCCATCAACGCCGCGATCTCCGGTTCGCCCTCGAGCAATTCCGCCCGGTTGAAGGGATGGAAATCGTTGCTGCCGAACCACGCCTCGGTCATCTCGGCGAAGAACTCTTTGGGATCGGTCAGGGCGTAGTGCCTCGTGCGCGATCCGTCGAACAGGAGCGTCCGCTCGCCGCGGCCCGAGGCCACGAAGCGTTCGAAGGCACCGCGGATCCGCGGCTCGTCGAACGACAGGACGCGATCGTGGTAGGCATGGGCCAACTCGTGCAGCAGCACCCATGGCTGCTCCCGCGCGGTGGTCGGGGTGACGATCTGGGCGGCGATCGGCACGTGGACACACTTCACCAAGGCGGCGGGATACCCGTGCGCCTCGAGCCATTCGACCGACGGATGGTATTGCATACTCCGCAGATCGCCGCAGGCGACGTCGATCACGATCGGCACCTCACGCAGCCGGGCGAGCGGCCCATCGGGCACCACCGTGGCGATGTCGGCGAGTTTCGCCGCCACGCGGCGGAGCACCTCCGCCCCCAGCACCGCGTCGTCGCCACCGGGGAGGAGCCGATCGTCGATGCGAAGTGTCCAGCCCTCTCCCGGGCGTTCCGACCGTGACCGCGGTTGAGCGTCCAACGGCCGCTCGTCCGCGTGCCGGCGTTCGGCGGCACGCGCCGCGGCGACGAGCAGCGCCGCCGGGATTCCGGCCAGCAGGCCGCGTCGCCGCCGCCGCGCAGGGATTCCGACGATGCGGTGGACGTCGTCCATGGATGGGTGACCGAGGGTCCGGATCGGCGGGCCGCCGCCGCTGCGGGATGCCGTTCCGTGAGTATTCCGTGAAGGCGAACCTTCGTCGACCGCGGTGCGTAGACTTCGGCCATGGACATCTTCATGGACGATGCGCTCGAGCGGCAACTTCGCCGGCTCGCCGACGAGCAGGGACGTGACCTCCACGAGGTCGTCGAGACGGCCCTGCGCAACTACGTCGTCGGCGAGACCTTCGCCGCCGACTCGGTCTTCGGTCCGGATCGCCACGGCCACCGCCGTGCACCGGCCATCGCCGAGAGCGCCGTCGCCACCGGCGAGGGCGACGGGGTGGTCACCGAAGAGTCGTCGATCGTCGACTCGGAGATCATCGAGATGCTCGGCGGCCTGCCTCCGGCGGCCGACTCCGACACGGTGATCGTCGGAAGCGTCGATTGGGCCGACGGGATGGCGGTGCCGGACGGCGTGACGCGGCCGGACGACGACTGACGCGGTCGGAATTGCGGACGACCGGCGGTCGCCCGGTGCCTCATCGGCTCTCGGGCACGAGCTTTATTTGCCGGATGTCGCAGGCTGCGGCGCGGGCGATCGAGCGCGGCTGCACGCGGAGCCGATGGCTGCCGACACGTGTGACCCGCACGGTGCCGATCGACCGCGAGCGAAACTCCTGGAAGCCCCCGGTTTCCTCCACCGTGAATGTCACCAGCTGCTCGTCGACCGCCCCCCGATCGACCCACACGTCCATCACGCTGCCCCCCTGCCCCGGGCCGCAGCCCTGGAGCACTTCGACGGCGAACGCGCCCGGCCGCGACACGCTGAAGTCCCATTCCGCGGCGTCGGTGCGCTGCGTCCAATAGCCGAGGGTCCGCTTGTTGTCCGCCGGCTCCCAGCGGAGCATCGTGCCGCGCACCGTCGCATCACCCGCATACAGGAGCACCGCGCCGTCCTCGCCCTCCAGCGGTGGATTCCCTTCGCAGGCCGGGACGAGTGAAACGGCCTTGAGATGCACCCGCGTCGTCGCCATGACGCGGCGCACCTGCACCGGCAACGGCCCGGCCGCACCGACGGTCACCCGCCCCAGCCGCGCCGTGGTGTAGCGTTCCTCGCCGCCGGTGCCGGCGAGGTTTCCGGGGAGTGCCACGCTGCCGACCACGACTTCGATACCCACGTCGCCGCGCGCGGCGCTGGCGTAGGCCACGAGCACGTCGTAGCGCCCCCACCGGGTCGCGGGAAACACCCAGGCGACGCGGGCCGCCGGATCCTCCGGCACGCCGACCCGGTGATGGCCGGGACGGCTCGCGAGGCGTGCCGCAGCGCCCTCCACGAGCGCGTCGCGGGCCGTGAGGCAGATCCTGCCGTCCTCGAACTGCCGTGTCGAGTCCGCGGTCGCGACCATCACCGGGCCCGTCGCTCCATCCGCGAGGACGAGCGTTACCGCCCCGGTCGCCGGATCCACCTCGACGACGAGATCACCCGACGAGTCCGCGCGGGGCACGCCGGCGGAGACGATCTGCGGAAACCCGTCCGGCACGGAAAGGCGCCCCGAGGGCGGCGGGAGGGAAACGAGAAACCGCGTCGTGCCGGTGGCCTCGGGGAGCGGATCGATCGCCCCCCACGGCACATCCGCGAACCGCATGACCGACGACGGATCCGCGCCGCTGGCCGACAGCGACGCGGCGGCGAGACCGGCGATCGTGGCGAGGATCGGCAGCGGCCGCATGGCGGGGCTCTCCCGGGCGGTGCGATCGATCGGGAGGGCGCAGTCTATCCTCGCCCGCGGCAGGGGGGCGGCGGCCGATCGCCCGCTGTCGGCCGGTGACTCCCGATCAGCGGACCCACCGACCGGTCGTGCCGGCGCGGAGCCAACGCCGCAGGCACCCGTGCGGGACGACGTCCACCTGCGGCAGTGGCTGGCTGTCGGCGGGGATGTCGTCGAGCCGGGGAAACCGGTCGAACTCGCGGGTGATCACGTCAGCCGGTGGCACGAGGATCGCCGCCGGGCCGCGCTCCGGCAGCGGCGGGATGGTGGCGACGGGAGGCCGGCCGAGGCGGTCGTCCGGAGGCGTGAGCACCGTCGCGGGAGGCCGTGGCAACGGCACCGCGTCGGGCGCGGTGGCCCGCCAGGTGTCGGGCGCGGTGGCCCGCCGGGTGTCGGGCGCCGTCTGCAACGACGTCTCGAGCGATGCGATCCGCCGCGACAATCGCTCGATCTGCTCCTGCAACCGGCCCATCTCCTCCAGATCGGTCTCGGCGCGTTCGAGATCGGCGGCGAACCCGTCGAGACTCTCCGCCAGCGACGGCAGCGCCAGCGGCGGCGGATCATCCGCCACGGCCGCGACGCCGGCCATGCCCCCGATGCAGGCGGCGAGCGCTCCGCCGACCGTTCCCCGCCAACCAGCGTCACACCGTCGGCCGCCCACGTGCACGCTCCCGTACGACGGCCCCCGCTGCCCGCGGGTTTGCCATCGAGCGGATCATCGACCGCGGCAGGCGGCCACGGCCACTCGCCCGGCCCGGTGAAGGCGACGGGAACGCGATCGCACCTTCCGCCCCAGGTGGTACCGTCCGCCCGTCCGGCAGCGTCGATGGGCGGCGGTCATGCGCGCCGATCAGCGCGGCGGTCCGGCGGGTCGGAGATGGAAGGGGTTGCCGAGCACCCATGGCAGCCGCTCACCGGCGACGTCGAGCCACAGTTCCACCCGGAGCGTTCCGCTCCCGGTCACGGGCCAGGCGAGGGTATCGCCGTCGGCCTCGTGGACGACCGCGCCATCGCGGACGACCCGCCAATGCCCCGGCAGCGGCGCGCGAGCCTCGAGGCGGCGGCCCTCGGCGGCGATCAAGCGGCTTCCCATCTCGTGCCGACCGGTCCCGTCGACGAGCACGCAGTCGAACCCCTTCGCGTCGGCGATCCAATCGAACGCCACGAACGCGCGCCCCGCATCGAGCGCCTCGAACAAGCCGTCGCGCGAGAGCGTCTCGGCGAGGACGTGCGTGCCCACGTGGCGGAGGCTGCACTCGTAGGGATCGAGCTGCAATCTGAACAACTCGGCCCCCGGCTCCGCCCCCTCCGGCACCGGCAGAAGCCCGCCGACGACCGGCGGCCCGAGGACCGTCACCTCCTCGTCGAGCGCGTCGGCGACACGCCCACGGCCTCCGGCCGCCAGCGTCACCACCAGGCCGATGTTGCGATGCGCGTCGTTGGCCGAGACGCCGGTATGGGGCGCGAAGGCCCCCAGCTCGTCCCAGCGCCGCAGATAGAGCGCCGGTTCGTCCTGGAGCGCGGAAAACGCCTCCTGGGGATGCGACCGCACCAGCGGCGCGATCTGCAGCAGCCAGAGCGGATTCTTCATCGCCGCGAACAGACGCTGCTCCTCCTTGGCGTCGGCGTGCGTGTTGTAGATCTCGCAGCCGGTGAGACCGTCGAGGCGCCAGTCGAGACGCTCTTCGAGATGGGAGAGGAAGGCCAGCCCGCCGCGCTGCCGCACGCGGCGCGCGAGGTCCTGCGGCGTGAGCGTGGCGTGCTCCGGCACCGGTTCACGGGGGAAGAGGAGCAGCCCCTGCGTCTCGGCACCGGGCACGAGCAGCACCCCGTCGTGGAGGCCGGCGTGGCCGTCGGTGACGAAGTCGTAGGTCGCGGCGGGATGCTCGGTGAAGAATACGGCATCGGTGCCGGCGGCCCGGGCCGCGGTGACGATCTCGGCCACCGTGCCGCGACTGTCGTGCGAGAGGAGCGAGTGCACGTGGAGATTGACGCGGTATTCGCGGAGCGCGCCGGCCCGCGCGAGCACACGGCGTGCCGCCGCCAACTCGCTCCGGGCGGCCGCGACCCGCCCGAGACGGTCGGCGGTGAGTCGATCGAGCGCGTCGGCGGCCCGCGCCGTCATACCCGCCGCCCCGACCATGGCCAGTGCCACCACGGCGCTGCGTACGTGCATGTTCCCCGTCATCGCCCCCCTCCTTCGGCCGCGATGGCGGCCCCACGCACCAGCCACCACCCCACCAGCAGCTGCACGACGAGCGTGATCCCGCCGGCGCGCGGCAGACCGCTGACGGCGTACATCGCCCCGAACAACAGGCTGGCGACACATCCCGCGAGCTTCGTGCCGACCTGAAACACGCCGAACGTCACGCCGTGCCGTCCTTCGGGCGCCAGGACGGCGACGATCGCGCGCACCACGCTCTGCACCCCGCCGAGCACCAGCGCCAACAGCACCGCCAGCCAGGTCAGCTGCCGAGGCGTCTCCACGAACCAGCCGAGAACGCACACCGCCACCCATCCGGCGATGCACACGCCGAGCACCCCGAGACGACTCCAGCGGGTGGACGCCCACCCCATCGCCAGCGCGCCGGGCAGTGCGACCAGCTGCACGATCAGCACCAACCTGACCACGGCGGGTGCCTCCATGTGGAACTCCTCGATCGCGAGGCTGGAGAACTGCGAGATCGCCGTCTGCACCGCGCCGGTGACCAGCGCCGCCCCGACGAACACCCGTCCGAGGAGCGCCTCGGCGCCCACCAGCGAACGCGCGAAGGAGAACAGATCGGCGATGCCGGTGGCCTCGCCGCGCGCCGGACGCGGATCACCCATGCGCGTCAGGAAAGCCGGGAGCGAGAAGCCGAGCCACCACACGGCCATCACCACGAACGACATCCGCAGGGCCCCCGCCACCGACAGCCCCCAGCGTGCGCGGGCGGCCACCACCGACGTCGCGACGATCAGCGCCACCGCCCCCCCGGCATAGCCGGCGGCGAATCCGGCGGCCGACAGCCGGTCGGCCGCCCGCCCGCGGGCCAGTCCGGGGAGCAGGCTGCCGGTGAAGATCTGCGCCATGTCGAAGCCCACGCTCGCGAGCACGACCGCGGCGGCCACCGCCACCCGGGCGTCGGACGGGACCAGCGCGAGCAGCACGCAGCCGGCCGTCCCCGCCACCACGCTTTCGGCGACGGCCCGCTGGTGTCCACCGCTCCGGTCGGCGCGGGCGGAGAGCCACGGTGCGAGCAGGGCCGAGACGACCATCGCCGCGGCGATGATCCACGCCCAGACGACGCCTCCGGGCACGCCCCACACGGCATCGGCGTAGACCACCCGCTCCGCGTAGGTCACCACCAGGGTGATGAGGATGGTCGAGAAGGCGCTGGCACCCCAATCGAGCAGCACCCAGGCGCACGCCGGCCCGAAGCCGACCTGCAGTCCGTCGGCCGACGTGCCGGAGTCGCGTTCCGCCGCCACGTCGTTCACCGTCCGCTCCTCGCGTCCCGCGGGCCATGGCCTCGTGCCGGTCGGACGCCTGCCGCGCGAGTCGCCAGTGTAGCCGGGGAGCCCGACCGCCGGGGCCGCGACGGGTCGGCCTGCACGCGGCCGGTACACTCGGGGGCCTGCGGCCACGACGGGCGCCGCGGCCCGCGGCCCCCGGCCACCATGCCATCGGCACCGGCGTATGCCCTTTCACGAACGACCCGACCGCATCCGCTATCCGGTCGCGCTGGCGATCGGCGCGGTGGCGGTGTTCATCCGGTGGGCGATCGATCCGCTCCTCGGTCTCCGCCAGCCCTACATGGGGAGCCTCGTCGCCACGTTCATCGCCACGCGGCGTTGCGGACGCGGGCCCGGATTCCTCACCCTGCTGACGACCTTCCTCGCCTCCGATTGGCTGTTCTGCGAACCGCGCTTCACGCTCTTCGCCGGCGACGCGCCACGGGTGGCGGCCAGCGTCATCACCTTGCTCTTCGGGGCCGGGATGAACTGGATCATCAGCGAGGAGCGGGCGGCACGCGACGCCGCCCGACGCGAGGCCGCAATGAGTGGCGGGAAGCAACGGGAACTCGAGCGCGAGGTGGAGCGGCGCCGATCGCTCGAAGACGAGCTGCGGTTGAGCCGCGAGCAGTTCCGCATGCTCGTGAATCGGGCTCCCGTGGCGATCCTCGGTGCCGACGCCGACGGCATGTGCACGTTCGCCAACGACAAGTGGTACGAGATCACCGGCCGGACCGCAGGCGAGACGCTCGGCCACGCCTGGGGCGCTGCGGTGCACCCCGACGATCTCGCCGTGACGATGTCCCGCTGGCGGCACACGGTCGAGACCAACGAGCCGTACCTCAACCAGGTCCGGATCGTCCATACCGACGGCACCGTCCATCCGGTGTTCGCCGCCGCGCAGGCGATCCGCGGCCCCGACGGGAAGGTCGTGAGTTTCATCGGTACGGTGATGGACCTCAGCGACATCCAGCAGCGCGAGACGATGCTGCGGACGCTCATCGATGCCCAGGAGCGGGAGAAGCAGTCGCTGTGCCACGAGTTCCATGACGGTCTGATCCAATACGCCGTCGGATCGCGGATGCTGCTCGAGGCCTACCTTCGCGACCACCCCGACCTGCCGCAGCGCGAGGTGGTGACGTCGGTGATCGAGCACCTCGCCCGCGGCATCGACGACGGTCGCGCGCTCATCCGCGGCATCCGCACCGCCGTGCTCGACGACCTCGGCCTCCCCGCGGCGCTCGACGATCTGGTCGATCAGGCGGCGGCGGCCGGCATCGTCGTCACCGCCGCGATCCGCCTCGACGAGCGGCCGCTTCCAGCCGCCCTGCAGACGACGGTCTACCGCGTCGTGCAGGAGTCGCTGGCCAACGTGCGCCGCCACAGTGGCGTGCACGAGGCACGCGTGACGCTGCTCCAGACCGGACCCCGGCTCGATCTCGAGATCGCCGACTGTGGCTGCGGCTTCGACCCGACCACGGCGCGGCGCCGCGGCTTCGGCCTCACCGGCATGACCGAGCGGGTGCGCTTGGCCGGAGGCGAGTGCCGCATCGACAGCGCACCGGGGCACGGCACCCGCATCGTGGTCACGCTGCCGGTGACCGAGGCCGCGGCCATGCCAGCCTGACGGCGGCGGCCGCCGCGCACGCCAGGCAGCCGGTCGCGACCCCCACCGCCCCGCCGCCGAGCCACTCGATCCAGGGCCGCCACGACGCCACGCCGACGATCCGGCCGACGAGCTCGTGCATGGCGCCGTGCACCGCCGGCAGCGCATGGACCACGATCCCGCCGCCGACGAGGAACATCGCCGCGGTGCCGGCGACCGCCAGCACGCGAAGCAGCAGCGGCGCCGCCGCCACCATCGATCGGCCGAGCGCTCGCCAACCCGGCCCGCGCGCCGCGGCGAGCCGGACCCCGACGTCGTCCAACTTCACGATCGCCGCCACCAGCCCGTAGACGACGACGGTCATCCCCGCCGCCACCGCCGCCAGCACGGCGACCTGGACGGCGAGCGGCTGCCCGGCGACGACCCCGAGGGTGATCACAATGATCTCGGCGGAGAGGATGAAATCGGTGCGGACCGCGCCGCGGATCCGTTCCCGCTCGGAGGCCGCGGGCGATGCGGCGGAGGCGTCGGCGTCCTCCCCGAGGCCGGGCGCGTTCGGCCGGCGCCCGTGCCGGGTTCCGAGCCGATGGATCACCTTCTCCACCCCCTCGAAGCACAGATACGCGCCTCCCAGCAGCAGGAGCGGTTGCACGAGGCCTGGGGCCCACCAGCCCAGAGCCAGCGCGGCCGGCACGAGCAGCAGTTTGTTGACCGCGGAACCGCGGGCGACCGCCGCCACCACCGCCAACTCACGGTCGGCCGCCACGCCGGCAAGCTGCTTGGCGTTGAGGGCCAGATCGTCGCCGATCACGCCGCTGGTCTTCGCGGCGGCGGCTTTCGTCATCGCCGCCACGTCGTCGAGCGCCGAGGCGATGTCGTCGAGGAGGAGCAACAGGCTGCCGGCCATGGCGATCGGCGGTCTCACGGGAAAGGGGGTCACACGGCCCACGACGGCGAACCGTCGGGCCTCGGTCTCGCCTTCACGGCGGCGTCCCGGCGCCGATCAGTGACCGCTGATCGGGAAACACGTCGTGATAGCGGGGGTTGCGCCGCAGGGCGAGGGCGAGCGGCTCGCGCCACTGGTCATCACGGGCCGCCAGCGCCTTGAGGATGTCGTCGGGGGTGTGCGGGTTCGCCGCCAGACACAACTCGGTGCCGATCTGGTCGGGTCGGCCGTGGAGCGCGCGGAGCACCTCGGGCGGTGTGTGCGGATGGGAGGCGACGCGGTTGTCGATTTCGTATCCGAAACCGATCGGCGACCGGGCCAGCTCCGCGAGCCGCTCGGCGCCGGTCGCAGGATCGGCCGCATCGACCAGCGCCCGGCGGAGGAGCGCCGCGTGGCGCAGATCGATCGCGGTGAACGTGAACACCACCGCCAGGATCACCCCGACGATCGCCGTCGCGCTCCAGGCGCCCCGCGTCGTCGCCCACAGACCGAATGCCGCCAGCACGAACACCGCCAGCCCCAGCAGGGCGCTGACCAGCGCCGCGAACACCACCGCGATCGCGTTCTGGGCGTCATCGGGCACGAGGCGGATCACCGCCGCATGGGCGAGGAACCGGCCTCCACCCACCGCCGCCGCCAGCACCGCCGCCACCGCCAGGCGGAGCATCATCTTCATGCCGCGTTCTCCGCGCTCGTCTCCGTCACCACCGGCATCATACGGCCGCCGGGCGGAATGCGGTGGCCCACGGTTCTCCGCGCGGCCGGGCCGCCGCGGTCGGCCGCAGCCACTCCAGCCATAGGTAGACCACCGGAGTGGTGAACAGCGTGAGGATCTGGCTCGCGGCCAACCCGCCGACGATCGCCAGCCCGAGCGGCCAGCGGAGCTCGGCGCCGGGCCCGGTGCCGAGCGCCAACGGCAGTCCGCCGAGCAAGGCCGCCAGCGTGGTCATCGTGATCGGTCGGAAACGGAGGATGCAGGCCTCGAGGATCGCGTCGGCCGCCGACAGGCCGCGGTCGCGCCGCGCCTCGATCGCGAAGTCGATCATCATGATGGCGTTCTTCTTGACGATCCCGATGAGCAGGATGATGCCGATCAGGCCCATCACGTCGAGTTCCATCCCCGCCGCCGCCAGCGCCACCAGCGCCCCGAGCCCCGCGCTGGGAAGCGTCGAGATGATCGTCAGTGGATGGACGAGACTCTCGTAGAGCACACCGAGCACGATGTAGACGGTGACGACCGCAGCGAGGACGAGGAGCGGCTGGTCGGCGAGCGACGCGAGGAACAGCCGCGCCGTCCCGGAGAATCCCCCGCGCACCCCGGCGGGCATCCCCAACGACGCGATCGTCTCCTCGACCGCCGTCACCGCGTCGCCCAGCGCCACCCCGGCGGCGAGGTTGAACGACACCGTCGCCGACGGGAATTGGCCGGTGTGGTTGACCGACAGCGGCGTATTGCCGGTCGCGGTGGTGCAGACGCTCTCCAGGGGCACGCGGCTGCCGTCTCGTCCGGTCACGTGCACCGTCCGCAGCGCGGCCGGGTCGGCGAGGAACTCCGGCTCCATCCCCAGCACGACACGGTACTGGCCGAGCGGGCGGTGCATGATCGACACCTGCCGTTGTCCGAACGCGTCGTACAGCGCCTCGTCGATCGCCTGCGGTGTGACCCCGAGCCGGGCGGCGGCGTCGCGGTCGATCGCCAGCCGCGCCTGTAGCCCGCGGGTCTGCTGATCGCTGCGGACGTCGGCCAGTTCCGGCATGGCCCGCAGCGCCCGCACGACCCGCGGGCCCCAGATCTCGAGATCCTCGAGCGTGTCGCTGCGGAGCGTGTACTGGAACTGCGAACTGCTCGGCCGACCGCCGATGCGCAGGTCCTGCACCGGTTGCATGACGAGCGTCGCGCCGGCCGTCCCGGCGAGATTCCCCCGCAGCCTCCCGATCACCTCCATGGCCGACAACCCGCGCTCGTCGCGCGGCACGAGGCTGATGAACATCCGCGCGGTGTTGGGGCTGCCGCCGGCCGCCCCACCCGTGGAGCCCGTCACTCCCGCCACCGCCGGATCGGCCGCGATCGCCCTGGCGACGCGGGTCAGCAGGCCGCTCATCGTGCGGAACGATGCGTCCTGATCGGCGTCGAGGGTTCCGGTGAGCCGTCCGGTGTCCTGCTGGGGGAAGAAACCCTTGGGGATGACCATGTACAGCCATACCGTCAGTGCCATCGTCGCGAGATTGACCGCCATCGTCACGCGCGGATGGGCGAGCACGACGCGGAGAAGCCGGCCGTAGAGCCGTGTCACCGGCCCGGCCGGACCGCCGGCGCCGGCCCGCCCCGGCCGCGTTGCGCCCAGCAGCCACGCGCACATCATCGGCGTGGTCGACAGCGACACCACCATCGACACGCCGATCGCCACCGAGAGCGTCACGGCGAATTCGCGGAACAGCCGACCGACGAGCCCGCCCATGAGGAGGATCGGAATGAAGACCGCCACCAGCGACACGTTGATCGAGACCACGGTGAAGGCGATCTCGCGCGCCCCCTCGAGCGCCGCGGCGAGCGGACGCATCCCCGCCTCGCGGTGCCGGGCGACGTTCTCCAGCACCACGATCGCGTCGTCGACGACGAATCCGGTGGCGATCGTCAGCGCCATCAGCGTGAGGTTGTTGAGGCTGTAGCCGAGCCAATGCATGAATGCGAACGTGGTCACCAGCGACACCGGCACGGCGACCGCCGGAATCAGCGTCGCCCGCCAGTCGCGGAGGAAGAGCCAGACCACGCCGACGACCAGCAGCACGGAGAGCAGCAGCGTGTGCTCGACGTCGGCGATGCTCGCGCGGATGACCGTCGTGCGATCCATGGCGACGGCGAGATCCATACCGGCGGGAATCTGCCCCCGCAGCGCCGGCAGGATCGCCTGCACGCGGTCGACACAGTCGATGATGTTGGCGGTCGGCTGCCGATAGACGATCAGCATGATCGTCGGCTCCCCGTTGAAGACGCCCGCCACGCGCACGTCCTCGACGGCGTCGGTCACGGTGGCCACGTCACCGAGCCGCACCGCGCCGCCGGGGCGCCAGGCGACGACGAGCCGGCGGTATTCGTCCGCCGTGAACAGCTGATCGGTCGTGGCGATCGACCACGACCGCGTACCGTCTTCGAGCGTGCCCTTGGGGCGCGCGGCGTTGGCCTGCCGCAGCGCGGTGCGCACGTCGTCGAGCCCCAGCCCGTAGCGTTCGAGCACGGTCGGGTTGACGCTCACGCGCACGGCCGGCGCCGAACCACCGCTCACCACCACCTGGCCCACCCCGGGAACCTGGGAGAGCTTGGGTTGGAGAATCGTCGCCGCCACGTCCTGGAGCCGCGGCTTGTCGTGGAGCGGCGATGTGATCGCCAGGATCATCACCGGCGCGTCGGCGGGATTGACCTTGCGACCCGACGGGTTGCCCGGCAGGTTGGCGGGCAGACGGCTGCGCGCCGCATTGATCGCCCCCTGCACGTCCCGCACGGCGGCGTCGATGTCGCGATCGAGTTCGAACTGCAGGGTGACCGACGTCTGCCCGAGACTGCTCACGGAGGTCATCTCGGTGACCCCGGAAATCAGGCCGAATTGCCGCTCCAGCGGCGTCGCCACCGCCGAGGCCATCGTCTCGGGACTCGCTCCCGGGAGCACGGCACCGACGTTCACCGTCGGGTACTCGATCTGAGGCAGCGGCGAAACCGGCAGCAGAAACCAGCACAGGCCGCCGACGAGGGTCACGGCGATCGAAAGGAGCGTCGTGCCGACGGGTCGGTGGATGAACCAGGCGGAGACGTTCATCCCTCCACCTCACCGGCCACACGGCCGCGGAACCGGGCGGCGAGACGATCGAACCACAGGTAGATCACCGGCGTCGTGTACAGCGTGAGCACCTGGCTGACGACGAGGCCGCCGATGATCGTGATCCCGAGCGGACGTCGCAGCTCCGATCCGACCCCCGTGCCGAGGGCCAACGGCACCGCGCCGAGCAAGGCAGCCATCGTCGTCATCATGATCGGCCGGAAGCGGAGCAGGCAGGCCTGCTCGATCGCCTCGGTCGCGTCCACCGTCCGGCCGTCGATGCCATGACGCTGCGCGTCGAGCGCGAAGTCGATCATCATGATCGCGTTCTTCTTGACGATCCCGATCAGCAGAATCACGCCGATCAGCGCCACCACGTCGAGGTCGAGCCGCTCCCAAGCCAGCGCCAACAACGCCCCGACGCCGGCGCTGGGAAGCGTCGAGAGGATCGTCACGGGATGGACGAAACTCTCGTACAGCACCCCGAGGACGATGTACACCGCGACGATCGCCGCGGCGACGAGCACCGCCTGATTCGCCGCCGAGGCCTGGAAGGCCGCGGCGGTCCCCTGGAACGAACCCTGGATGCCGGGGGGCAGGCCGACGCCCTGCCGCGCCGTCTCGAGCGCCGCCACCGCCGCGCCCAGCGACACCCCCGCGGCGAGATTGAAGGAAATCGTGACCGCGGGGAACTGCCCCTGCCGGTTGACCACCAGGGGCGCGGTCGTCTCCTCGAGGCGCGTCACGGCGGCCAGCGGCACGCGCCCGGTGGTGTCGAGGGAGCGCGGGCCCGGAGCGCGTGTCACGGAGGCGGTCGCGCCGGGACGCAGGTACAGGCCGGCGAGGTCCTGCGGACGACGGCGGAACTCCGGCAGGGTCTCGAGGACGACGCGGTACTGGTTGAGCTGCGTGAACATGATGGAGATCTGCCGCTGCCCGCAGGCGTCGTAGAGGACGTCGTCGATCATCTGCGGGGTGACGCCGAGCCGCGCGGCACTGTCGCGGTCGATCACCAACCGGGCCTCGAGGCCGCCTTCCTGCTGGTCGCTGGCGACGTCGGCCAGTTCGGGCAGCGCGGCCAGCGCCTCGACGACGCGCGGCGCCCACTCCGCCAACTCCGCGGCGTCGGCCGACTCGAGGGCGAACTGGTACTGGGTGCGGCTGACCCGCGTCTCGACGGTCATCTCCTGCACCGGCTGCACATGGAGCGTGATCCCTTCCACCTCCGCCGCCCGCTGGCGCAGGCGACGGACCACCGCGGCGACCGGCTCGCGACGTTCCTCCAGCGGCCGGAGATTGACGAGGATCCGCCCGGCGTTCGGCGTCGCATTGACCCCGTCGACGCCGATGAAGCTCGACAGGCTCGCCACCGCCGGATCGGCGAGCAGTGCCCGGTTGACCGCCACCTGGCGCTCCGCCAGCGCCGCGAAGGAGATCGTCGGCGGAGCGGTCGTGATCCCCAGCACGACGCCCGTGTCCTGCACCGGAAAGAACCCCTTCGGCACGCGGCGTGCCAGCACCAGCGTGAGCCCGAGCGTCGCCGCCGCCACGGCCAGCGTCACGCCGCGATGGCGGAGCACCGCCCGGAGCGTCACCGCGTAGGCGGCGAGGAGTCCGTCGAAGACGCGCTCCGTGGCCCGGTGGAACCAGCCGTGGCGGGCCTCGTCACGATGCACCAACAGCGTCGCGCACATCATCGGCGTGAGTGTCAGTGAAACGACCGCCGACACGAGGATCGTCACCGCGAGCGTGACGGCGAACTCGCGGAACAGCCGGCCGACGATGTCCCCCATGAACAGCAGCGGGATGAGCACCGCCACCAGGCTGACGCTCAGGCTGACGATCGTGAACCCGATTTCGGCCGCCCCCTGCAGCGCCGCCTCGAGGGGGCGCATGCCGCGCTCGAGGTGGCGGACGACGTTCTCGATCATCACGATCGCGTCGTCGACGACGAATCCGGTGGAGATCGTCAGCGCCATCAGCGTCAGGTTGTTGAGGCTGTAGCCGAGCAGATGCATCACGGCGCACGTGCCGACGAGCGACAACGGCACCGCCACCCCGGGGATCACCGTGGCCGTCAGGTCGCGGAGAAACACGAAGATGATGAACACCACCAACGCCACCGTGAGCACCAGCTCGTGCTGCACGCCGGCGATTCCCGCGCGGATCGTCGTCGTCCGGTCGGTGAGCACGTGCACGTCGATCGCCGCCGGAAGGGATGCCTGCAATTGCGGAAGCAGCGCCTTGATGGCGTCGACCACCTCGATGATGTTGGCCCCGGGCTGGCGCTGGATGTTGACGATCACCGCGGGCCGGTCGTTCATCCAGGCCGCCTGGCGCATGTTCTCGGGCCCGTCGACGACGTCGGCGACGTCGGTGAGACGGATCGCGGCGCCGTTCCGCCACCCGATGACCAGTTCCCGGAACTCGTCGCTGGTGAGCAACTGGTCGTCGGCCGCGATCGTGAACGCCTGCCGGCTCCCGTCGAGGCTCCCTTTCGCCATGTTGACGCTCGCCTGCACCAGCGCCTGCCGCAATTCTTCCATCCCCAGGCCGAGCGCCGCCAAAGCGACAGGATTGGCCTGGATGCGGATCGCCGGCTTCTGCCCGCCGGAGAGCGACACCAGGCCGACGCCGGACAGCTGCGAGATCTTCTGGGCGAGCCGCGCGTCGGCGATGTCCTGGACGCGGGTCAACGGCAGCGTGTCGCTGGTGAGCGCGAGGGTGAGCACCGGGGCGTCGGCAGGATTGGTCTTCGTGTACACCGGCGGGTTGGGGAGGTCGGCCGGCAGATAGGCCGCCGCGGCGTTGATCGCCGCCTGCACCTGCTGCGTGGCGACGTCGATGTCGAGGTCGAGATCGAAGCGGAGCGTGATGGTCGAGCAGCCCGCCGCGCTCGAGGACGTCATCTGTGCCAGCCCGGGCACCTGCGCGAACTGGCGCTCGAGCGGCGCGGTGACCGTGGCGGTCATCACCTCGGGGCTGGCACCCGGATGAAACGTGACCACCTGGATCGTCGGGTAGTCGACCTGCGGCAGCGCCGCGATCGGCAGCATCCGCCAGGCGAGCACCCCGGCCAGCAGCAGCGCCACCATCAGCAACCAAGTGGCGACCGGCCGGAGGATGAAGGGCCGGGAGAGATTCATGTCAGGGCCCCGGTGGCGGCGCGGGCCGCCCGGCCACCGCGGCCGGCGGCGTTGCCGGCGAAGATGGGCCACCCCCCTTGACGCTCACCTTCGCCTTGTCGGTGAGCCGGTCGATCCCGTCGGTCACCACCGCCTCGTCGACCGCAACCCCCTCGACGATCGACACCATGTCGCCCTGAACCGCGCCGGGTTGGACGGTGCGCAGAGCCACCGTCGAATCGGGTTGGACGACGTACACGAACGACCGGTCCGGGCCGCGCTGCACCGCCGCCGCCGGTACCACCACCGCGTCACGCACCGTTTCGACCAGCAGCCGGGCGTTGACGAATTGGGCGGGAAAGAGGGTGCTTTCGTCGTTGGGAAACACCGCTTTGAGCCGCACGGTGCCGGTGGCGGGGTCGACCTGATTGTCGATCGCCACCAGCGTGCCGGCGCCCAGCCGCTCCCGGAAATCGCGGTTGTACGCCTCGACCGGCAGGGCACCCGCCTCCGCCAACGCGCGCTGCACGCGGATCACGTCGTCCTGTGGCACGGTGAACACGACGGTGATCGGGTGGAGCTGCGTGACGACGGCCAGCCCGGTGGGATCGTTGGCCCGGACGATGTTGCCCGGATCGACGAGGCGCAGCCCGATCCGGCCGGCGATCGGCGCCGTGATACGGCAGTAGTCGATCTGCAGACGGACGTCGTCGATCAGCGCACGGTCGATCTCGAGCACGGCTTCGCACTGCCGGACGAGCGCTTTCTGGGCGTCGATCTGTTGCGCCGTCACCTGCCGCAGTTCGCGGAGCGACTCGTACCGTTCGAGGTCGAGCCGCGCCGCCTCGAGGGCCGCCTCGTCACGGGCCAGTTGCCCCTCCGCCTGCCGGAGGCGCACGAGAAACGGGCGCTGGTCGATCTCCGCCAGCAGGTCCCCCTCCTCCACCTCCTGTCCCTCGGTGAAGGCGACGGTGACCAACTCGCCATCGACGCGGCTGCGGATCGTGACGCTCGCCAGCGGCACGACCGAGCCGAGGCTGTCGAGGGTGACCAACACGTCGGCCCGCCGCGCCGGGGCGGTGCCGACCGAGACGACCCGCGGCGCCGGCGCCCGGGCCGGACCGGCCGGCGGCAGGAGGCGTCGCCGCACCTCGTCCACCCATCGCGGTTCGACGAACGCGGCCGCCGTCGCCGCCACGAGGGCGGCACCGAGGATCGTTCCCAGCCACCCCAGGCGCCGGCCGCGGCGGGGGGGCACGCCGCCCTGCGCCGAACCGGTCGGCTCCCGATCGACCGGCGGCGGTGGCGTGCTCATGCGGCGAACCCGTTGCTCCGTCCCGACAAGCGGCCGTGCGTCACCGCGCGACCGGGTCCGGAGATTCTAGCTCCGCCCGCCGGCCCACCCCGCCCGCGGCCGGATCGCCGGGGCCGGACGATGCCGACCATGGCAGGCCGGCGGCGCGGATTGTTCCGGCCGGGGATGGCTCCGCGGCCGTCCGACGCGCGGCGGCACGTCGCCGCCGCGTGGGCGCGCGACCGCGGCGGGCCGTGCGGCGACGGCCCGTCGCTCGGGTCTCGTTCCGAGAACCGCGGCGCCAGCGCGGGGCGAGACCACCCTCCGGCCACGGTATCCTGCCGGTCGCGCCCCCTGCCGCCGGGGGCTTCAGGCCTTCGGGAGACCCGTGTCGTGCGTCGCCTCCGCATGCCCTGCCACCGGCACCCGACCCTCTTTCGGCTGGGAGTCGCGCTGCTCCCGGCGATCGCCGCGGTGGCGGCCGAACCGACGGCATCGCCGCCCGGCCTCCATGCCGGTACGGCGCTGGTCGAGATCACCCCCCGCACCCTTCCGGTCCTGGTCAACGGTGGCATGCTCACGCGCTCGATCGACCGGGTGAAGTCGCCGCTCCACGCCCGGGCCATGGTGCTCGCATCGGCCGACCAACGGGTCGCGATCGTGGTGGTCGACAGCTGCATGCTGCCGCGCGTGGTATGCGACGAGGTGAAACGTGCCGCCGCGGCGAGCACGGGCATCGCCGCCGAGCGGATCCTGATCGCCGCCACCCACACCCATTCCGCCCCGGCGGCGATGGGCTGCCTCGGCACCGAGGCCGACCCCGCCTACGTGCCGTTCCTTCGGGAACGGCTCGTCGAGGCGATCGTCCGTGCCGATGCGGCCCGGGTACCGGCGCAGATCGGGCACGGTCGGATCGACGCCGCGGAGTTCACGGCGCTGCGGCAATGGATCCGCCGACCCGACCGCGTGGTGGACGATCCGTTCGGCAATCCGACCGTGCGCGCCAACATGCACGCCGCCGCCGATCAAGACGACGTCACGAGCGAAGCCGGGCCCGAGGATCCGGAACTCGCGGTGATCTCCGTCCGGCACCGCGACGGCCGACCGTTGGCGGCCCTGGCAACGTTCTCGATGCACTACTACGGCGACCAGGAAATCAGCGCCGATTACTTCGGCTCGTTCTGCGCGGCGCTCGAGCGACGGCTGGCGCCGCAGGGGGGCTGCCTCGCCGCGCTCGCCCACGGCTGCAGCGGCGACATCTGGCGCGTCGATTACGCGGTGCCCAAGGGGGAGCGCCCGGAGTCGTCGATCGAGGACTACGCCTCGCGCCTCGCCGACCTGGCGGCCCGTGCCGTCGCCGGCATCGCCCATCGGTCGGACGTCGACGTGGCGATGGCACAACGGCGACTCACGCTCGACTACCGCGTGCCCGACAGGCAGCGGCTCGAGTGGGCCGAGCGGATCGTGGCGGCGATGGGCGACCGTCCGCCGCGCGACACCACCGAGGTCTATGCCCGCGAACAGCTCTTGCTCCACCGCGCGCAACGCACCGAGGTGGTGGTGCAGGCGCTGCGGGTGGGGACGATCGCCATCGCCACCAGCCCGTGCGAGACGTACGCGATCACCGGCCTGCGCCTCAAGGCGGCCAGCCCCCTCGAGCGCACGATGGTGATCGAACTGGCCAACGGGGGCGACGGCTACATTCCGCCGCCGGAACACCATCCACTCGGCGGCTACAACACCTGGCCCGCCCGGTCGGCGGGTCTCGAGCCGCGGGCCGAGCCGATGATCGCGGAGGCGGCGCTCGAACTGCTCGAGGAGGTCTGTGACGCGCCGCGCCGCGCCGACGACCTACCCGCCGGACCGCTGGTCGACGCCACGCGGGCCCTTGCGCCCTGGGCCTACTGGCGGCTCGACGAATTCACCGGGCCACACGCCGCCGACTGCGGCGGCGCTGGGCGCGACGCCTGGTACGAGCCGGGGATCACCCACGCGCTGCCCGGCCCCGAGGCAGCGGCGTTTTGCGGCGCCGGCGCGGCCCCGCGCGCCGCCTGTACCTGCGGCGGGAGAATCCGCGCGCGGCTCGCCGGCATCGGCGACCGTTATTCGGTGTCGGCCTGGATCTGGAACGGCATGCCCAAGGGTGCGCGACCGATCGCCGGCTGGGCGCTGTCGCGCGGTGCCGACGCCGGCCTCGGCCCGCACGGCGACCACCTCGGCCTCGGGGGCGCCGGTGCCGACGCCGGAAAGCTGCTGTTTCTCCACGGCGCGGGTCCGGATGCGACGGCGGTCGGCCGTGGCACGCTTCCCCGCTGGACCTGGGCGCACGTCGTGTTCGTGCGCGACGGGGAGCGGGTGCGCGTCTGGCTCGACGGGCAGCTCGACATCGACGTCGAAAGTCCGGCCGGAGCGCTCGCCCGCTTCCCGCTTCTCTTCGTCGGCGGGCGCAGCGACGACCAAGGGAATTGGGAGGGGCGGATCGACGAAGTCGCCGTCTTCGATCGCGCCCTCGACGCCGCCGACGTGGCCCG
>JBJSXB010000238.1:0-10252 GCA_046086245.1 Planctomycetaceae bacterium
TCGGGGTCGCGGTGAGGAGCACGGCCAGCAACACGGTCGCCGGGTGGCGCATCGGAAGCCTCGGTGGGGCAGGGGGAGGGGCAGGGACGATAGCAGCCTGACCCAGGGTCCAAAAGACCGTTCACCCCCTGCGTCCGATCCCACGCCGAGGGCGTGACGTGGTACAACCGCCCCTTGAAGGGGGTTTTCCCCGGCACCGCCATGCGTCCGCAGACCATGCCGGCATCGCCCCGCCACCCCGCCGGCGGACTCCCGCGTTCGATGTTTCTCGCCGACCTGCTCGTCGTGTTCGCGGTTACCGCGGTCGTGGTGTTCGCCTTCGGTAGCGCGCGGCTGCCGAGCGTCATCGGCCTGCTCGTGTCGGGCGTCTTGGTGGGGCCCTACGGGCTGTCCTTGGTGGCCGACGTCGAGAGCGTCGAACACCTGGCGGAAATCGGCGTCGTGGTGCTGCTGTTCACGGTGGGGCTCGAGTTCTCGCTGTCGCGCGTCGTCTCGATGCTCCCGGTGATGGCCAGTGTCGGCCTCCCGCAGGTCGCCGTCACCACGGCGCTCGTCGCCATCGCCACCGGCTGGTACCTGGGCTCGATGGCCGCCGGTATCTACGCCGGACTGCTCGTGGCGATGTCGAGCACGGCGATCGCGCTGAAACTCCTGGCCGACAGGGGGGAGACCGCGACTCCCGCGGGCCGGATCGCGGTGGCGGTACTGCTCTTCCAGGATCTCCTCGTGGTCGTGGCGATCCTCGCCGTGCCGATGCTCGCCGCGGCGGCCGGAACGGGGAGGGCGAACGCCGCTGACGACGGGGCCCTGACCCGTCTCGCGGCCGGCGTCGCGGTGGTCGCCGCCGTGCTGGTCGCCGGCCGACTGGTGGTGCCGCGCGTGCTCCACGAGGTGGTCCGCCTGCGGAACCGAGAACTGTTCCTGATCACCATCGTGCTGGTCTGCCTGGGAACCGCGGCGCTGACCGCCAGCGTCGGCCTGTCACTGGCCCTCGGGGCGTTCCTCGCCGGTTTGGCGTTGGCGGAGAGCGAGTATGGTCATCAGGTATTCACCGAGGTGCTTCCCTTCCGCGACACGCTGGCGAGCGTGTTCTTCGTCTCCGTGGGCATGCTCCTCGACGTCCGCTTCCTCGTCGCTCACGCGCCGCTGGTCGCCGTCACCGTGGTGGCGATCGTCGCCGCGAAAATCCTCGCCACCGCACTGCCCGCGTGGCTCGCCGGTCATCCGCTCCGCACGGCGCTCGTCGCCGGCGCCACCATCGCACAGGTCGGCGAGTTTTCCTTCGTCCTCGGCGCACGCGGGCTGGAACTCGGATTGCTCGACGGCACCGACCACCAGACGTTCCTCGCCGCCGCGGTGCTGACCATGGCCTGTACGCCGGCGCTGGTAGCCTCGATGCCGTCCGCCCTCGATCGGCTGGCGCGCGTGCCGTCGTGGGGGCGGTGGCTCGCCGACCCTCCGCTGCCGCCTCCGGCACGCGAACCGATCGACCATGTGGTGATCGCCGGCTTCGGACTCAACGGGCGAAATCTCGCCGCCGCCCTCAGCGCCTGCGGGGTGGAGCACGTGATCCTCGAGACCAATCCGCAGACGGTGCGCCAGCGACGCCGCGAGGGCATCGACATCCTGTTCGGCGACTGCACGCGCGCCGCCGTGCTCGAGCATGCCGGGATCCGCCGCGCCCGCGCCCTGGTGATCGCGATCTCCGACGCCGCCAGCACGCGCCGCAGCGTGCAGATCGCACGGCAACTGGCTCCGGCCCTGCAGATCCTCGTGCGCAGCGAGTACGTGTCGGAGGTGGACGAACTGGTGGCGCTGGGCGCGTCGACCGTAGTGCCGGCCGAATTCGAGACCGCCCTAGCGCTGTTCGACCGAGTGCTGGAACTGTACGACGTGCCCGCCGGCACGGTCGATGGCCTCGTCGACCGCCTGCGCCTCGAGCACTACGGATGGCTGCGGGGTGGGTCGCGCGCCCCGCCCGATGTCGCTCCTGTCGGTCTGGTGACCTGCACGATCCCGCCGGGGAGCCCAGCCGACGGCCGTTCGATCGGCGACTTGGCGATCCGCTCGACGACCGGCGCCACGGTGGTCTCGATCCGCGGGCCGACGGCACTCCGTTCCAACCCCGGGCCCGGCGAGCGCCTCGCGGCCGGCGACGTGGTGACGGTGCTCGGCGGCACCGAGCAACGGCGGCGCTGCCTGGCACTGCTCGATCCTCACCGTCACGGCGGCGAGCCCTGACGGCGAATGCCCGCGGTCCGATCAGGCCGCGGCCGGCGTGCCGGATTTGTAGAGGTACGGATTCATCGTCGGGTCGTTGTACATCTTCATCTGCCGGAAGACACGCAGCGGCCGCCGCGCCGAGAAGATCTCTTCGAGCAGCCGCTCCGTCGCCGTGACCAGGTGTTCGCGCTGCCGGTCGAGAACCTCCAGGCGTGCCGCGGCCTTGCCGCGATGCTCCGCCGTGGCGTCCACGCGCTCGATCTGCTCGCGCATGTGGAAGCGTCGCAGTTCGAGGATCGACAGCCTATCGATCGCGCTGCCCGGGGTCTCGGTCGCCGCGGGGGCGTCGGCCGGCGGCTGCACGCCGCGGGCGGCGAGTTCGCCGATCAGGGCGTCGTCGACCTTCTCGATGGCGTCGTTCCGCGCCTGGTTGTAGCGGTCGATGTTCCGCTTCACCTCCGCGATCCGGGCGTCGGTCACGTCGGGGGAGCGGGCGATGTCCTCCTCGTGCCAGAGGAGGAAATTGAACCGGTGGAGATCGCAGATCCTCCCGATCAATCCGGTCTCGTCGTGCGCCGGGGGCGCTTCGTGCCAGTGCGCGACCAGCCGCCCGAGCAGGTTGCCGACGGCGGGCGCGGAGAGTGGCGATCGGGTCACGACGGGGCCGGTGGACGGCAACGACGACATACGGAAAGCTCCTGAAACGGGGATCGGCACGGAGTTGGTGTGGTCGGGCTCACGCCGCCCGCCGGAGGACGAGGCACAGATTGGCGCCACCGAAGCCGAACGAATTGCTCGCCGCCACATCGATGGCACGGCCGCGCGGCGCGCCGCGGACGTGGTCGAGCGGACAGCGGTCGTCGGGTTCGTCGAGATTGGCGGTCGGCGGGATCGCCCGGTGGCCGATGGCGATCAGACAGACCACCGCCTCGAAGGCGGCGGCGCCGCTGACGAGGTGGCCCGACAGTCCCTTGGTGGAACTCACCGGCACCCGGGGGGCGTGTGCCCCCAGCGCCAACGCGATCGCCCCCGCTTCGGCGACGTCGCCGACGGGCGTGCCCGCCGCGTGCGCATTGACGTAGTCGACCGCGTCGGCGGGCACGGCGGCGTCGGCGAGCGCGGCCGTGATCGCGCGCGATGCCTGCCGCGGATCGGCACATGGGGCGACCAAGTGCGCGGCGTCGCTGGTGGTGCCGACGCCAGCGAGGATTCCGTGGATCGGAACGCCGCGGCGGCGGGCGTGCGCCTCCGATTCGAGCACCAGAAAGGCGCCCCCCTCCCCCATCACGAAGCCGTCGCGGCGCCGGTCGAAGGGGCGCGACGCCTCGGCCGCCGGCCCGCCCCACCGCGACAGGGCACGGAGATTGTGGAACGCGGCCATGGCGACCGGGCTGATCACCTCGCATCCCCCGGCGACGCACACGTCGACGAGTCCCGCGTCGAGCCAGTGGCGCGCCAGCGCGATCGCGAATCCACTGGAGGCGCAGGCGGCGCCGACGGAAACCGCCGGGCCGTCGATGGCGACCGCCGTCGCGAGGCGCTCGACGAGCGGCACCGTCCTGTCGCCGTCGCGCACCGCCGTGCCGTCGGCCCGGAAGTCGGCTTCCCATTCCTTGAGCTGTTCGGCCCCCTGCCCGAGCGCGAGCCCGACCCGCGGGCCGCCGGCGCGGGGGTCGATGCCCGCGTCGGCCAGTGCCGCGGCGAGGGCCTGGTGATTGACCCGTTCGAGTCGGCCGGCGGACCCGGGCGCGTCGTCTCCCCGCCACGGTGCCGCGACGGTGCGCTCGCCCGGCAGGCCGCCGTCGCGGTCGATGGCGTCGATCGCCCGGAGACCCGATCGCCCCGAAAACAGCGCCTCGGCCACGGAGTCGATCGAGTCGCCCAGCGGACTGCGCACGCCGACGCCGGTGATCGCGATCGGAACGGTCCCCGCGGCCGGTCGCGCCATGGTCAGGCCGCCTCGTGCAGGGGGGATACGCTGCGGGTCACGCGGACCACACATCCGCGATGGCCGGCGAACGACCAGTCCCCCGGCTGGCCTTCCGGCACGACGCCGGAGACGAGTTCGGCCAGGCGTTGCAGCGCAAGGCACGCATCGTCGGCTGGCGCCGAGCCCGCGGCGCGGCCCGGCGCGAGGGTGATCGCGAAGCCTCCCGCCGCGGCGCGAACGACCACCGCCGCCACCGCCCGGCAGACCGGTTCGCAGACCACCGTGCCGTCGGTCGCGAGACGGGGGTCTGCGTCCCAACCGGTCGTCACCAGCAGCACCGTGCCGCCGGCCCCACGGCTCGTGAGCCACGGCAGCAAGCTGAGGGCCTCGGCGACGGCGCCGGTGCCGCCACCCACCCCGAGGTGCGGACCGTGACACCCGAGCACCACGCTCACGGCGCTGGCCATCGCATGCAGCGAGCAGTGGGGCACGACATGCGGTGAGACGGCGACCGCCCCCCGGGTGTGCCATCCGGCGAGCGTCCGCGCGGCGACGACGCGGCCGGCGCGGCACGGCGCGGCGACGACCGACGCCCCGGCCAGTTCATCGGGGGTCAGACGGGCGGCCCCCACCGCGGCGAGCACCGTCTGGACGCCGACCACCGTCTGCTCGTCGGCATGGCGGAGAAAGCGGGGCGGCAGCGGGGCGACGCCGGCCGGTGCCGGCGCGTCGCGCAGTCCGTCGATCGCGCGATACGGCGCGGCGCGCGTCGCCTGACCGCGGATCGCCACGGCGATGTCGGGGCACGGGCCGGCCACGCGCATGACTCCCCTCGGATGCGATCAGGCCGCCCGGCGCGTCACCTTCGCCGCCAGCTTGTCCTCGAGCACATCGAGCATCCGCCCGACCGTGTCGATCGACTCGAGCAACTCGGTCTCGATCTGAATGCCGAAATGGCTCTCGATGTGGAGCACCAGTCCGGCCATGTCGAGCGAGTCGAGGTTGAGGTCCTCGCGGAGCGACGCGGTCTCGGCGAGATCGCGATACTGTTCCCCGGTCTCTTTCTCGAGCAGATCGAGCACGACTCCGGCAAGTGCGGCGCGGTCCATGATGGGACGACCTCCTGGGACGGGTGAGTCTCTCGACGGGCCACGGACGGCTCCGGTTGGGGGGCCACCCCGAGCCATCACGCGCCGCGGCTTCCCTCGCGACCGGCACCCCCTCCTGGGAGTGCCCCGGGCGGCGACCGCGCCCTGCTAGACTTTCGTCGTGGCGAGGGAGTCGTGGTCGGATCCGAGGGGCGGGGAAGGTAGCGAATGGCTCCCGACGGGCGAAGGCCAAATGCGTCGGGTGCCGCGGGCCGCGGAACGCTCCTGATCGACTCGTTGGCGGGCATCTACGCCGCGATCCTCGTGTCGGCCACCCACTACCCGAAGCCGCAGGATCTGCTGGGCGCCAATCCGCCGTCCGACAAACTGCTGCACCTGGTCGCCTACGGCCTCCTCGGGGTGGTGACGGCGGCCGCCGCGTCGGCGCGAGGCGGATGGAACGGCTCCCGACTCGCGTTGTGCGGCCTCGTCCTCGCCGTGTTCGCCGCTCTCGACGAGGTCACCCAACCGCTGTTCGGCCGGGCCGTGGAATTCGCCGACTGGGTGGCCGACCTCGCCGGTCTCGCCATCGGCGTGGCCGCCGCGGTGGTCTGGAAGCGCTGGCGGGATACGCCTCGTCAGGCACCGTCGCCGCACGCCGACGAACAGCGGTTTTGACGCGATCCGGGCGGCCCGCTACCCTCCCCGCCCGCACGACGGCCGGTACGCGGGAAGGCGACGGAGACGGGTCGATGAGCGACGGCGAAGACGTCACCGACGCCGGCGAGCGTGTCTCTCCCGACACGGCCGACTTCGGCCTGCTCGCCCATCTGTCGATCTACCGCTTTGCCCGGCGTTTCGCCGTCGGAAAACGTGTGCTCGATGCCGGTTGCGGCACCGGCTACGGCGCCCACGATCTGGCTGCCGGCGGCGCCCGGTCGGTCCTGGCCGTCGATGCCAGCGCCAAGGCGATCGCCTTCTGCCAGCGACGCTACCGCCATCCACGGCTCCTGTTCGCGCAGGCGGACCTGATGGCGCTCGACGTCGCCGGGCCGTTCGACCTCGTGTTCTGCTCCAACGTCCTCGAGCATCTCGCCGACCCCGATCCGTTCCTCGAAACGGTGCGCCGGCGACTCGCGCCCGACGGGGTGTTGGTGATGGCAGTGCCGCCGATCCGCGGCCTCGGGGAATGGTTCGGCAATCTCGAGAATCCCCATCACGTCACCAACCTGCCTCCCGAGTTGTGGGAGATGAAACTCGACCGCTCCTTCGCCGCGCTCGCCCCGTTCGCGCACTGGGTCGCACCGCACCTGCTCGGCGACGACGGGGCCATCCGCCGGGCCGCCGTGGACTCCGCCGACCAGTTCGTCTTCACCCCCGAGTCGTTCACGCGCCTCGCCGGATCGCTGTCCACGATCAGCCTGGTGGTCGTCGCCACCCGCCCCCGCGCCGTCCCGCGCCCGCGCACGACGGCGGAGGACGGGATGCCGATCGCCTGGATCGAAGCGCGGATTCGCCGCGATTTCGGCCGCTTGATCGCGTTCAAGCGGCGCCACACGGCCCCCGCCGCCTGACGGTCGCGTTCACGCCGCGCCGCGGAGTGGTGCCGGCGCGTCGTGGGCCGCCCGCTCGGCGATGAACGCCCAGACGTCGGCGAAGGCGTGGTCCCAACTGGCGTGATGGATGCGGATCTGCTCCCAGCCGCGGCGGCGGACCGCGAGCAAATCGTCGAACCGCTCCACCGCCTCCGTCAGCCGTTCGGCGATCGCCGGGGCGCTCGGCGGCGACAGCAGGCAGTTCTCGCCATCGCGCAGCAGCCAGCGGTTGGCGGGATTGTCGTTGGAGACGAGGAGGCCGCCGCAGGCCATGAACTCGAACGGCAGGTAGGAGGGATGGCGGGTCATCATCATCACGAATCCCACGTGGCAGGAGCGATAGAGGTCGGCGGTGGCGCGGTAGTCGAGCAGGCCGAGATTCTCGATCACCCCGCCGAGACCGTAGTCACCCGCATCCCACGGCGCACCGGCGCAGAGGATCTGCACCCGGTCGCCGAGCCGGGCCTTGAGTTCGGTCAGCGCCACCGCCGCCAGTTCGAAACCGTTGCGCGGGTGGCCGGGGCGGCCGTAGAAGAACAGTCGCTTCGGCCCTCCCGCGGCGCGCAGCGGATGGCCGTGGAACACCGCCGGATCGATCTGCGGGGTGAAGTGCACGGCGGTGCCGCCGTGCTCGTTTTCGTAGAACCGCCGGAGCGGGCGGGTGTTGGCGATCCCGTAGAACCCGAAATCGTAGGTCAGCTCCGCCTGCGCCGACGTCGACCCGGCCGGATAGAAGAGCGGTTCCCAGTCCTGGATGAAGTAGAACTTCAAGCCCGTGTTGCGGACCTTGTGGAGCACGTAGGCGGTCGTCCACAACGTGGCGAACGAATAATCGGCCGCAGGAATCGCGGTGATCGCCTCGGCGCAGTCCAGCGGCACGACCCGCGCCGTGCCGAGCCCGGGAAAGACCGCCGCGATCCGTCCGAGGAGCGCCTCGCCGTCGCACGGGCCGCAGATCAGAAAGCGCTGCCTGAGGCCGCGCGATCGCGTCAGATAGTCGGCGCAGCGGAGGATCGTCATCACGCCGCCGTAATAGGGGTGGTCGAACGTCGGCAGGAACCAGTTGCACCATCCGGCTCCGGGGCCACGGCCGACGCGCTCGGGATGCTGCTGCGGTTCGGCCAGATCGGCGCGCGTGCACCCGTTGATGCGGGCCAGCGCCAGCGCGTCGGTCGCGTAGGAACCGGCGGCCGGACGGACGGCGGCGGGGAGCAGGTCGCGGCGGCGCCGCAGCCGGCCGACCCGGGGCAGCGTCCAGCGGCGCCGCGCCGGCGCCGCGGGGGGTGCGGCGGCCGGCAGGCAGGCGGCATCGAGCGAAAGCGGGACGACGGCGGAGAAGGCGGGATGAAAATGGGGATCCGCGCGGAGGCTCTCGTCGAAGGTGGGCACCGCGGGCAGTTCGCCCGGCTGGAGCGTGATGCGGGCGTGCGGATCGACCATGCCGCGGCGCCCCTCGCGCCGGATGGCGGTGCACAGTTTCACGAACGAGGCCTGCCAGTCGAGGCGGGTGTCGAACCCGCCCGCCGCCACCCAGGCATCGGCCTGGACCGCCACCGCCCACGGGCTGGCGGCCGAGCAGTTGCGGTACCAGAGGGGACCGCCGAACCACCCCCACTTCCGCAGCGGACTCCCCCGGAACATCGGCGAACCGGCACCGTGTCGATCGACGACCAGCCCCGCTTCCACCACGTCTCCGGCGCTGTCGAGCACCAGGGCGCTGGCGAATCCGATCGCGGGGTGGCACCCGGCCCACCCCGCCAGTTCCGCCAGCCAGCCCGACGACAGGTCGGCTACCCGCCCGGAGAGGAACACCACCACGGCGGTCTCGCCCAGCGACCGCGCGACCAAATCGTTGGCCAGCCGGGGCAGATCGGCGGCCGTACCGCACACCACCTCGACTCCCTCCATGCCGGCGAGTGTCGCCGCCGTCGCCGCCTCCGCCACCACGCTGACGCGCCGCGGCGGTCCGGCGGCGGCATCGCCCGCGACCTTCGCCGCCAAGTCCGGAAGCGTCTCCGCGCCCCCGGCCGTACCGTCGATCACGACGTGGATGCCCAGGCCGGTCGGAATCCGCCATTTCAATTGGAAACCGGAGTCGGCACTCGGTTCGACGCGGGCCGGCAGACGTTCGCGGGCGACACGGTCTTCGAGCGACCGCAGTTGCCCGTCGAGGGCGTACGGCTTGGCCGCGATCCCCGTCGACGTCGAGGCGGCGTGGATCCGCCAGTGGTACTGGACGCCGGGCACCCGCACGATGCCCCGGGCACGCTCGCAGACCCTCAGGAAGATGTCCCAGTCCTGCGCGCCGTCGGTCTCGGATCGAAACCCGCCGACCTCGTTCACCAGCGACCGGCGGAGGAGGTTGAAATGGGTCAGGTAGTTCACCGACCAGAGGATCTCCGGGCTCCACTGCGGCTTGAACAGCGCGTGCTGCCGGAGGGTGGAGTCCTCGTCGATGCTGTCTTTGTCCGAATAGAGAAAGTCGGCGTCGGCGTGGGTGGCGATCGCCTCGGCCATCCGCGCCAGCGCGAATGGCGCCAATTCGTCGTCGTGGTCGAGCAAGCCCACGAACGTGCCTCGCGCCATCTCGAGCGCGGCATTGGACGTGGCGGAGATGCCGCCGTTGCGCGGGAGGAATTCGACGCGAATGCGCGGATCATCGCCGGCGGCGGCGAGCAGGACCGCGCGGTTCTCCGCGTCATCGGGATCGGCGCAGGCCAGGCATGCCTCCCAGTCGCCGAACGACTGCCGCCGCAGCGACTCGAGCGTGCGACGCAGGAAGGCCGTCTTCACCCGGTAGACGGGGATGAGCAGGCTGACCAGCGGCGTCGAAGAGGCGTGCGGTGGCGGGGGCGGTGGCACATCACGACGGTGGATCGCCTCGCGCGGCGACTCCTGGTGGGCGATCCAGACGGCGTACTCGGCCGGCGTCGCCACCGGCAGCGCCTCGGGTGGCGCGGCCCCGGCAGACGACCCCGCGTCGGCGAGGGCGGCGGCGATCCGACGGGCGCGGCGGCGCGATCGGGCGGCGCGGAGCCCCGTTTGCACCCGGGGGATCAGAGGCGCGATGCCGGGGACCGCCAGCGCCGCATCGGCGAGCGCGCGACCGATCTTCATGCACGATTCCTACGGGGGTGGGTCTCGGCGGGTCTTTAGCGATGCCCGGGGTGAGAAATCAAGGTCGCGTTCGACCGCCGGCGGCCGTCCGATCGGCCCAGCGCTTCTCCGGATCGGGCTAGGAGCGGGGGCTGTGTTTCCGTAGAAACCGGCCGGTTGCCATTTCCTCCGCGCCGGCGTCCGGGCCGGATACCCGACATGCCCCCTCCCGATCCCCTCCCGGCGCTCGTGATCACCGGGATGCACCGCTCCGGCACGTCGCTGGTCGCGTCGCTGTGCCACGGCGCGGGATTGCACGT
>JBJSXB010000239.1:0-11679 GCA_046086245.1 Planctomycetaceae bacterium
GTGGTTCTTCCAGCGCGGATCGATCCGCGATACGTTGAAGCGCGAGGCGGTGTCGTAGCGATCGACCACGGCGGTATCCTCGCGGGCCAGGTCGAAGGCCGCCACCGCATCCCCGAGCAACGTCTGGAAGGCGCTGGCCCGCAGCCGGTCGCCGCCGCGCAGACCCTCCCCGTCGGCCCAGCGGCGGCCGCGGTCAAGCGCGTCGAGCAGACCGCGCCGATCCCCGAGTCGCTCGGGGGCGAGGTGAAGACGAAGATCCTCCTGAAACGGTCCGCTCCCCGGTACGAACGGCGCCGACCCGCTGCCCAGATCCCCGGTGGCGGCGAGGTTGCCGAAGTCGCCGATCGGGGGTCCCGCCTGCGGGTCGACCGCCGTCGGAAAAAGCACGGCGCTCGTCGGCAGCGCCGACTCCGGCCGCAGCGGCCCCGCCACCCGCGAGTAGAGTGCGCCGAGCGTCGCCCGCCCGCTGGCCGGCCCGACCACCGGCTTGACGTCGTGGTTGCCGTCGCCGGTGACGAACGAACGAATCACCGTCAACAGATGGGCGCGGCGGGCGAGGTTGGTGAACGTGGCGCCGAAGTGGAGACCGGGCACCGTGGTGGGAATCGCCCCGGTGAGACTGCGGATCCCCGCCGGCGCATCCGGCTTGGGGTCGAACGTTTCCTGTTGTGCCGGACCACCGTGCATGAAGAGGAAGATCACCGCCCGGTCACGGAGCACGGCGGCCGCCTCGCCGTGGGCGGCGGCGCTCCATCCGGCTCCGAGGCCGCCGAACGCCGGCAGGCCGAGGCGCAGGAGCGTGCGCCGCGTCGGCCGACCGGCCACCGTGGCGACGTCACCGAAACTGATCATCGGAAGGGGGCCCCGGTGGAACGCCGCGCCGACGCGGCCTGCCGCAGCCGGAGTCTATCGCGGGACGGTGACCGGCGGCGATGCCGCCGGACTGCCGGGGGCGAGGAACGCGAAGAGGTCGAGGATCTCGTCGAGCGACAGCGTGTCGAGCAGGCCCGCGGGCATCGGTGACGTCGTGGCCGGATGCGCCGACTCGATCTCCGCGCGGAGGATCTTCTCACCGCGCCCCGCCAACGGGTCGATCTCGATCGTGATCGCCTCGGCGTCGACCTGCGCCGCACGTCCCGTCAGCACCCGCCCGTCGCCGAGCACCCAGGTAGTGACCTGATACTTGGGATCGACGAAACGGGCCGGCTCGACGATCGCCTCCGCCAGGGCGCGGGCGTCGAATCGCGCACCGACCGCGCTCAAATCGGGTCCGATCGCCGTACCGGTGCCGCCGTGCCGATGGCACTCGAGGCATCGCCCGGCGACCAGCGCCCGGCGCCCGGCGGCCGGGTCGCGCGCTCCCGCGCCGGGAAGCGCGGCGACCAGCTCCGCGAGCGTCCAGTGTCGCACCAGTGGCCGTGGTGGCGGTCCGCCGTCGGTCGATGCTTCGCGCGGCCTTGCCAGGGGAGCGAGGGCCGCGGCGAGCGCGTCACGCTCGCCGGGATCGAGGCGGGCGAGGAAATCCCCCTCCATCCGACCGAGCACCTTGGGGAACAGGTGCCCACCGCGCCACCGCCGTGCCGCCAGGAACCAGTGGAGGAGCGCCTCACGCTGCGGCAGCGACCAGCGTCCGGGATGGCGGATCGCGGCGTGGACGAGTTGGATCTGGTCCTCCTGGCTGCTCGCCATCGCCAGCCGTCCGACGATCAGCTCCAGCGCGTCGGGAGCCGCCAGTGCGACCAGAAGCTCGCAGCGTTCCCGATCCACGATCGAGAGCGGCTCGGTGTCGATGCGGCGCAGCACCTCCGCGATCCGCGCGCAGCGTTCCTCATCCGGGGCTGGGCCGCGCACCAGGGCGATCGCCAGGGTACGGAGCAGGCAGAGCACGGTCTCCTCGCCTCCTTCGAGCGCCCGCTCGAGCCAGGCCTCCTCGAGCGCCCGCCGGTCGTCATCGCCGCCCACCCGCGCCCAGGCCAACAGCCCCGTCGCGCGGCGCAGCGGATCGGGTTCGGCACGCACACGGTCGCGCCAGGCCGCCAGCGGTTGGCGCTCGAGGGCCACGCGGGCCGCGTGCCGCAACCAGCGGTCATCAGCCCCGAGGTCGGACCACACCGCCGCGACGGCAGCGACGGCCGAATCCCCGGCATCTGGTGGACCGTGATAGCGCTCGATCGCTCGGCGCCGCGCGCGCGCCGCGGCTGCGCTGGCGCGCGTCGCGTCGGTCCCGACGGTGGCTTCATCGCTGGCCGCGGCGGTGGCCGAACCCTCCCAGCGGATCCGGTAGAGACCCGAACACGAACCGCGGCCGCCGGTCACCACCCACAACCAACCGTCGGGGCCGAACGCCATGTCGCAGACGTTCAGCGGCGCACCCGAGGCGAACAACCGATCGTGGGGTGTGTAGCTCGATCCGCACGGCTCGAGGGTGAAGGCGAGGATGCGTCCGTGCTGCCAGTCGGCGCCGAACAGGCAATCGCGCCACGGCGGGGGAAACCGGCTGGTGGCGGCGAACGCCAGCCCGGTCGGGGATCCCAGCGCGGTGTCGAGTGAGGACGGGAGACTGTCGGCGTAATGCACCGGCCACTTCGCCGTACCCCACCGCCAGCCGTACTCACCGCCCGAGACGACATGGTTGATCCGCGTCGGACGATACCAGGGCAGTCCGACGTCCCATTCCATGTCGGCATCCCAGGTGAACGCTTCGCCGTCGGGTGCGAAGGCGACGTCGACCTGGTTGCGGAACCCGCCGGCGACGACCGTCCACTCCGTTCCCAGCGGGTCGAAGCGGAGCAGGTAGCCGACGCGGTCGTCCTCACCGGCGTCCGCGGGGTCGGGGAGCAGCCGGTCGGTGCGCGGGTCGCGGTAAGGTGAGGCCGACGACATCGCCTCCGGAAACGAGACATCGTTGCCGACCATCATGAACAGCATGCCGTCGGGACCGGCGACCAATTGATTGGTGCCGTGACCGAAGCGGCTGCGGTAATCGAACGTCGCCAGCCGGCGACGTTCCTCGTACGTCCCGTCGCCGTCGCCATCGACGAAACGCCACAACTCGCGACTGTCGGTCGCCCCGACGTAGAGCGCGCCGTGGGCATGGAGCACGCCGCGGCAGTGCCGCAGCGTGTCATCGAGCCGCTCGAACGACCAACTCCCGTCGGCCCGCGGAGTGAGCCGCCCCACGCCGCGCGCGTCGAGGCCGACGATCACACGCCCCTGCGGATCGAACGTCATGCTGATCCAGGAGTCCTCACCCGGCTCGGCGGAGCGCAGGAGTTCGGCGCGGAAGCCCTCCGGCACGACGATGTGCGCGGCGGGGGTCGCCTGCGGTTCGGCGGCCGCGAGCGGCGTCATGGCGACGGCCGCCGCGATGATCGTTCCCAGCGCGTGGCGCTTCAACGCAGCATTCCCTCCAGCGGGCACCCTCGTCCCCCCCGGCCACGACCGCTGCCAGTCTACGCGGCGCAGCGGCCGAAGTGCCGAGGGACCGCCGCCGGATCACCCGGTGGGCAGGCCCGAATCGAGCGGCCTCGCGTTGCCCGCGTGCCGTGGAGCCGATAGTCTCACCGGCGGGTGAACCGGGCCGGGGGGTGACGATGGCACTCGACTACCAGATCGACGGCGGCATGCTGACGGTCGTTCTCGCCGCCGCCGACTTGGCCGGTGGGGCCGAGGGATTGGCCGGTCCACTTCCCGGCTCGGCCGACGTCTCCGACGCCATCGCCAAGACGCTGGCGGACACCGGCTGCCGGACGCTGATCGTCGATTTCTCGAAAGTCCCGTTCCTGCCGTCGCTGGGGATCTCCGAGCTGCTCCACGTCCACCACCACTGCCGTGAGCACGGCGTCGGGATGGTGGTCTGCGGGCTGTCGCCCGAGATCGCGCGCGTCTTCCGCGTGACGGCGCTGACCCGCCTGTTGCAGGTGTATCCCTCCGCCGCCGCCGCCCGAGAGGCGTGTGCCGCGGGTGTGCGCCACGATTGAAAGGACGAGTCGTCGGATCCGGTGCCGCTGACCGGCCCGGCGGAGGGGGGAGGGGGCGGATGGCGGCCGAGACCGACACGCGCGGCGTCGCCGTGAAACTCGCGTTCGCTTGCCAACGCTGTGGCACGCGGCTGCTCGCCGACGCCACGCTCTCCGGACGGACGGGCCGCTGTCACAAGTGCGGCCACCGGATGGTGGTGCCCGACGCCGCGGCTTTGGCGACGTCCACGGTGCGCCGCCACGCCGATGGCACGCGTGCCGGGAAGCCTTCGGCCCAGCCCGCCGCCGATCGACCCGCGCCCGCACGGCCCGTCCTGGAGGGCGACGACGAACCCTCCCGCCTCGCCGACGTCGAGCCGACCACGCCGGCCACGCGCGTCCCGGCGGAGCGCGACCTCTTCAAGGGCTACCAAGGCTCGGCGCCGGTCACGGCGGAAGAACCGGAGTTCGTCGTCACGCCGCCACCGGCCCGGCCGGCGCCAGCCGCCACGGGGCCGTCGGAGGTCATGCGCGCCTACCGCTCCTTCTTCGGGCTCCTCGTCCGCGGTTCCAGTTGGGTCAGTGAAGCCAGCTACACCGTCTCGTTCCTGATTCTCGTCGTCGCCCTCGCGGCGGGCATGATCGGCAACCACGGGCTGACACAGCTCGCCATGGCGGCGATTCTCGGCTTCAACCTCGTCGGGATCGCCGGCGACGTCGTCAATCTGATGACGCTGTCGTTCCGGAAGAATCCCCTGCAGGGCGCCCTGTTTTTGCTGCCGCCATGCACGCTGTATTACCTCGTCACCGACTGGCCGCGCTACCGAGAGACGGTCGGGCGGATGCGGATCCCGCTGTTGATGCTGGGTGTCGTCGGGGCGGCTTATGCGTTCGTCCCCTGGTTGAGCGGCGGCACACTCGACGGCGCGACGGTCGAGTCGCGCCTCGAGCGTGCCATGACCGGCATCGAGACCGCGCCCAGCGCCGCGATGCACGCCGCCGCGGAGGAAGCGGGGTCGGCGACCCGATCGTTCGATGCCGGCCTGCGCTGGATCCGATCGCTGCTCGGCCGGCGACCGGCACCGGACGACCCGGGGCGACCCACCGCTCCCGCGACGCCCCCCGCCTCCGGCGGCACGTCCGGCCCCGCGCCCTGACCCCACCGCGCTTCGGAACCGATCGCATGCCAACCACCCTATCCGACGGTGCCGACGACGACGTCGTCGAACTGGCCGCCGCGCCGACCGACGAATCCGCCGCCGTCAGCCGCCGGGCGACGGTCGGCCAGCGCGATCTGTGCACCCTGGCGGGGTTCCTCCTCCTGTTCCACGTCGTGTTCGCGGCGCTCCAGTCCGGCCACCACCCGTCGGCCGCCGACATCCCCTCGTCGTCACTGTTGGTGCGGGCGGCGGCCGCGGCTCTGGTCTGGGTGGTGCTGCGCTGGTGGCGCGACGTCGATCCCCGGGTCCTCGCCGGCGCCGAGATCCTGCTGTTGGGGGTCGAGGTCTGCCTGCTGCTCGCCGCCCAGTATCACACGGCGATCGCTCTCATCGACCACCGCGATCTCGTCGACGCGGTGGCGGTGCAGAAAAACGGCGTCCTGCGGGCGCTGGTGCTGATGGTCGCGGGCGCCGCTCTGGTGCCCCACGCACCGGCGGTGACGGCACGGATCGCGGCGACGATCGCCGCCGCACTGATCCTCTGCCACGCCATGGTTCTCCACCATGCCGACACGTCCGGGATCGCCGGCGACGACGTGGCGAATCACCACATCGTCATGGCCAACGCCTTGTTTCTCGTCATGGGAGTGGTTCTGGCGACGATCATCGCCCACCGCCTGAGGGGCGCCGGCGCGCCGGTGGAGCGGTCCGGTGCGGCACGCGACCCGGAGACTTGACGCGATGGACATGCAACGGCTGCTCAAGGCCACCGTCCAATTCAAGGCGAGCGACCTGCACGTGCAGGTGGGCAGCCCGCCGACGGTCCGCGTCGACGGCACGATGGTGCCGATCAATGCCCCGCCGGTCACGGCCGACGACGTCCGCGCGCTGGTCGGTCAGGTCGCCGACGCCGCCCTCCTCGAGCGACTCGACGCCGACAGGAGCTGCGACTTCTCCCACACGATCCCCGACGTCGCCCGCTTCCGCATCGCCGTCTTCCACGAGCAGGGGCGGCTCTGCCTCGTGGCCCGATCGATCCCGCTGCGCATCAAGTCGTTCGAGGAACTGGCGCTGCCGGAGGTCCTCCGTGACATCGCCGAGGAGGAGCGCGGATTGGTGCTCGTCACCGGCACCACCGGCAGCGGCAAGAGCACCACGCTCGCGGCGATGATCGACCACCTCAACCGTACCCGCCGCCTCCGCGTCGTGACGATCGAGGACCCGATCGAGTTCGTGCACGAGTCGGACAAGTCCCTGATCGCACAGCGTGAGATCGGTCGCGACACGCCGAACTTCGCCGAATCGCTGCGCCGCGCGCTGCGGCAGGATCCCGACGTGATCCTCGTCGGTGAGTTGCGCGACGCGGAGACGATGCGGATCGCTCTTCAGGCGGCCGACACCGGCCATCTCGTCTTCAGCACGATCCACACCACCAACGCCCCGTTCACGATCCAGCGTCTGGTGGCGATGTTCCCCCCCGACGAGCGCGATCTGCTCCACATCCAACTCGCCACGAATCTCGCGGCGGTGGTGAGCCAACGGCTGGCGGTTCACAAGGACAAGCAGAAAGGACGGCTTCCCGTCCTCGAGGTGATGCGTAACACCGCGATCATCCGCAAGACGATCCTCGAGGGGAAGATCACGAGCCTCCCGCAGGCGATCGCCAACCGCGACGGCGGCATGCAGCTGTTCGACCAACATCTCGCCGATCTCTACCGCGGTGGCGCGATCACCGGCACCGAGGCGCTGCGGCTGGCGACCAACCAGGAAGCGGTGGCGCTGGCGATGCGCGGCCTGACGACCCGCGACACCTCCGCCGGCCTCGTCCAGTAAACCAGGGTCGGCACGGGGTTCCGCGATGCGGTGGACCGCGACGGAGCCGCGGCGAGCCGGCTCCGTCGCGGTCGATACCGTTGCCACGACCCCATCGCCACCACCCGCCGCCGCCACGGCGACGAACGCCCCTGTCGGCGTCACGGCCGGAGGCTCCCGGGGGCGGTCGGCGGTCAGGTTCCGCCGCCACCACGACGACCGCCACCACCGGGGCCGCGCATCTGGAGCGTCGAGACGTCGAACGCCGGCCCCTTGAGCGCCTCGAGCTTCGCCTTCTGGTCGGCGGTGAGGATCGTGTTCATCTTGTCGACGAGCTTCTGCCGCATGTCGGCGGGATTGCCACCGTCCCGTCCACCCTGCATCACTTCCATCATCGCTTCCCGGGCCTTCGCCACCTGGTCCTCGGTGACCCCCAGTTCCTTGACGACCGCATCGTCCATGAGCGCACGGCCGCCGAGGGCCTGCACGCGGATCTGCTTCAGGCGCGCCGCCTGCTTGGCGTCGAGGATCGTACCGACCTTCTTTTCCTCCTCGGCCTGTGCCTTGGTGCGCTGCTCCATCCAGGCTCGGCGTTGATCGTCGGTCATGTCGCGCGGGTTCCCGCCGCCGGGGGGCGGCGCCTCGGCGAGGTCGCTGGCGATCTTGCCGATCTGGGCCGCCGACAAGCCGAGTTCCTTCTGGACGGGCTCCTGTCGCAGGAGCATCGCCGCGGTGATGCCGCCCCCCATCCGTCCCATGCCGCCGCCACGACCGGGCGGTTGTGCCGCGGCCACGGCGGCCGACAGGGCCACGACACTGGCGACAAGCGCGACCGAAACGATTCGCTGCATGGAAGACCCTCCGGTGAATGCGACACTCCGGAGGCGGATGCCCCCGAGCCGACGGGCCGGCACCCGTCCTTCGGGTGCCGCGACCGGCGGAGATCTTAACGGTCCGGCGGCGTGGAAGTTGCCCGGGACCGGCACGAGGGGGTCACCCTGGCAGGAGGGCGCCGGCCGTCGAGCGGCCGGGGAGTTGGCACGATGCTCACTCGGCCGACAGGGCCTCGAGCAACTCGAGCCGGGCCGCCCGCCGCGCCGGGATCCACGCCGCCAGGGCGGCGACGAGCACCGCCGCGACGAGATTCAGGGCGATGACGTCGGGGCGGAACGACATCCGCACCGGATGCCCGAGGAGGGGCTGGCTCGAGCATTGGATGTAGAGCGCGGTCACGAGGCCGCCGACCAGACCGAGCACCCCGCCGACCATGCCCAGAATCACGCTCTGCACGACCACCAACCGCGTCACCTGTCGGCTGGTCATGCCCACGGCGCGGAGCAATCCGAGGGTCCGCCGCTGCTCGAGCACGTTCATCGTCACGGTGTTCGCCACGCCGAGGCTGCCGACGACGAACCCGAGGAAGAGAATCGATTGCAGCGACCAGACGATGCCGCCCACGGTGAAATCGACGAATTGCCGCATCTCGCCGAAGCTGCGCAGCAGCATCGTCCGCTTCTCCGCCACCGCGGCCAACGGCTCGCGCAGCAGCGCTTCCTTCCCCGGCTCGGCCTTCACGAGCAGGATGTCGGCGGCCTCGAGGCCGAACAACCGCCGGGCCACGTCGCGTTGCAGCACGAGCGACGACCCGCCGGACGTGTAGTCGACGACCAGCGCCGCGACCGGTATCTGCACCGTCCGTCCGTAGACCTCGACGGTGACCACGTCTCCCGGCTTGATGCCGGTGCGCCGTGCCAGGGCCGTGCCGGCGACCGCCGCGCCGCGGGACAATGCGGCGCGCACCGCCGCCTCGTCGGTGCCGACGGGATCGACAGGCAGCGGCTCCCCGTCGTGTACCTCGCAGGCGACGATCACACAGGCGTTGTCGTTGGCGCGGCCGGTGGCGATGCCGATCCCCTCCACCCGGGCGACGCCGCCGATCGCCTTGACATCCTCCTCCGCTTGCACGAGCGTCGGCCCGCTCGCCTTCACGCCGTTGGCGACGACCCCGGCGTGCGACAGCACCCAGTCGGCGCGGAGGAGACGGGCGTACCAGCGGAGCACGTCGTCGACGTTGTCACGAATCGCGTGCCCCAGTCCGATGCCGTTGGCCACGGCCACCACCATCACGCCGGTGGTCAGTGCGGTGCGCACCGGCTGGCGAAGGATCTGCTCGAGGGCCAGGGTCCGCTCCAGCCGCCAGCGGCCGGGCACCAACCGCGCCGCGCCGCGCGACAGGGCGGGAAGGATCAGCGGCGTGGTCGCCACGTACGCGAGCATCATGCCGATGCCGGCGGGAACCGCCGATCGCGGCGGCACCCGGCCGGAGAGCACCAGGACGAGCACCCCGAGCGCCACGCCCCAAAACGCCAGCGCCGCCGCCACCATCCGCCAGGGCACGTCGCGCGACGGCGGGGCGGGAGCCTGCGCGAGCCCCTCGAGCGGGTCGACCGCCGCCGCCTGCCGTGCCGGCCACCAGGCGGCCAGCATCGCCACCAGGATCCCGAGGAGGATCGCCGCCGGTACCACCGCCGGATGCACCACCAGCGTCGTCACGGGAGCCTGCAGCGCGCGGGAGATGCCCGCGGAGATCGGACCGGCGGCGGCGAGGCCGGCGACCGCACCGACAAGCGCGCCCGCCCCGCCGAGCAGTGCGGCTTCCCCGACGATGAAGCGGCGCACGTCCCGCGCGGAGGCCCCGAGGACGCGGACCAGCGAGAGTTGCCGTCGTCGCTCCGAGACGTTCATCAACAGGGCGTTGCCGACGATGAACCAGGCCATCGCCACCGTCAGACCGGTGACGAAGTCGAGGCCGAGGTTCGCCGAGAGAAGCATGTCCTCCGCCATGCTCGACCGCCCCGCCGGCACCTCGGCCACCAGCGCCTTCGGCATCCGTTCCGCCACCGCGCGCAGCACCGTGTCACGACCGCCGGCGGACTCGACCACCACACGGGCGCGGTCGACCTGCCCGAGGGCGTTGCTCATCGCCGCCAAGTCGGCGATCGCCACCACCACGCCCGCGCCCTCGGCGAACCACTTGAGCGACTGCGGGTCGGCGATCCCGACCACGCTCACCCGGCGGACCCCGCGGCGCACGAAGAGGATCACCTCGTCGTCCACGGAGCGTTCCAGCGACGCCGCCAGGGTCTGGTCGAGGATGATCTCGTCGGGACCCTCGCAGGCTCTGCCGGCGACGAGCTTCATCAATCCGAGATCGACCAACCGCCGCGCGTCGACCCCGACGGCAATCTCGCGGACGCGCTTCTCCCCCACGCGGAGGAGCGTCGGCCGGTAGAACAACGGCACCACCGCACGAACCCCCGGAATATCGGCGAGCCGCGGGAGCATGGCGACGTCGAACCGGCCGCCGGTAGCCGCCGACACGTCGATCGACGGCACGCCCTCCACCGTCTCGGTAAGACGCCGGTAGCCGGCGCGCGACGCATCGGCCGACACCCATGTGGCGACCACGGCGCCGACCGCGACGGCCACGCTGCCGACGGTCGCCAGCGCCCTCCCGGGACGCGACCGCCACTGGCGCTGGAGCAGCCCGCGCAGCCTCATCGCGCCGTCGCTCCCGACGCGACCACGTCCGACTCCACGCGCCCGTCGCGCATCCGCACCACCCGCGGTGCCCCGGCGGCGATCGCCGGATCGTGGGTCACGAGGACCACCGTCTGCCCCTCGCGTTCGACGAGTTGGCGAAACAGTTCCACGACGCGTTGCGAGTTGGCCGAGTCGAGGGCGCCGGTCGGTTCGTCGGCGAGCACGATCGCCGGCCCCGCCACCAGCGCCCGGGCGATCGCCCCACGCTGCTGCTCCCCTCCGGAGAGCGCGTCGGGGCGATGGCCGGCACGGTGATCCATGCCCACCTTCGCCAACGCCTCGCGGGCCCGCTCCTCCGCGTGGCCATGGGACGCACCGTCGAGCACGAGCGGCAGGGCGACGTTTTCGACGAGCGACAATTCGGGGAGCAGGTTGTAGCGTTGGAAGACGAATCCGATTCGCCGCCGGCGCACGATCGCCAGCGCCTCGTCGTCGAGCGTCGCCAGATCGACCCCCTCGAGGCGCACGCTGCCGGCGCTGGGGCGCGTGATGCCGCCGAGGAGATGGAGGAGGGTGCTCTTTCCCGATCCGGAGGAGCCGGTGATGGCGACGAACTCGCCGCGTTCGACCGACAGGTCGACGCCGTCGACCGCCGTCACCCCGGCCGCCCCGGCCTCGGCGGGGGCGAATGCCTTGCGTACGGACTCGACCTGCAGGATGACCACGCCGCCCTCCGCTCCGTCACGGGCCACCGGTGGTGAAACCTCCCAATGTACCCCCGCACCGCGGACCGCGGCCACCCAAATCACCCAGCACACCGCGCTCCGCTCGCCGCCGACCGACCGCGGAGAACCGTGAAGCGGACCGGTGGCCCCTGCCGATGGTCCCGGCGTCGCCACCGGTTCGCGCACCCGGACACCGGATCCCAATGGACCGCCGTCTCGCCACCCTGATCGCGATCGGCGCGGGTTTCGCCGCCAGTGCGGCGCGGGCCCAGCCGCCGCCGGCGCCGCTTGCCGTCCGCACCGCCGAGCCGGGCGTGGCGCTGGCGGTCGAACCGGCGCCGAACGGCGACGGAGCGACCGCCGCGGCGGGGCCGGCCCCGGAATCGCTCGAGGACTTCGCCGCCCTCGCGGAGCGCAGCCATCCGCGGCTGCGCGGCGCGGCGGCCGCGGTCGAGGCGGCCCGCGGCAAGGCGGTGCAGG
>JBJSXB010000240.1:0-13748 GCA_046086245.1 Planctomycetaceae bacterium
CACCAGGGAGAGGGTGGAGCCGGCGATCGTCTCCGCCTGCGTGGGATTCGCGCCGTTGACGACCGCCGCGGTTTCGGGCCGGCCGCCGCGCGCCAGATCGCGGCCGAACTGGGGGGGGATCTCGATCGCCAGCGAGACGTCGTTGGCCCGCAACCGCCGTTCGACACCGAGCCCGTCGGTGGGCGCGGCGCGGGCGGTGAACGACGGCGATCCCTCGAAGGCGGCGACCAGATCGCGGCTGGCGGGACTGCGGTCGCCGTCGAGGGCCGCAAAGCGGACGTGCTCGACGTCGGTGGTGATGCCGTAGCCGAGCGCGAGCATCAGCAGCAGGGAGCCGCCGAACGCGAATGCAAGGCGGACCGGGTCGCGAAGGATCTCGAGCGTCTCGCGGCGCGCGTAGGCGAGGAGCCTGCCGAGCCCGGCCATTGCCGGTGCTGCCGCGTGCGACGGGAGGAGGGGGGCCGCAACGACGGCATCCGCGGCACGCGCCGTGTCGCCCGGTGCGGCGCGCTCCATCGCGTCGATGAAGGCGTCTTCCAAGCTGCCGGTGCCCGCCGCGGCGACCAATGCCGCTGGCGCGTCGCAGGCGAGCACCCGGCCGGCGTGCATCAGCGAGATCCGGTCGCAGCGCAACGCCTCGTTCATGAAATGGGTGGAGATGAAGATCGTCACGCGCTGTCGGCGGGAGAGATCGACGAGCAGTTCCCAGAAGCCGTCGCGCGCGACCGGATCGACTCCGGACGTCGGCTCGTCGAGGATCAGCATCTCCGGCTCGTGGATCACGGCGACGGCGAGGGAAAGCCGCTGGCGCACACCGAGCGGGAGGATGTCGGCGAGGTCGTCGAGGTGGGGAGCGAGGCCGAACCGCTCCACGAGGTCGCCGATCCGGCTGGCGGCCCGGGCGCGGGGCAGGCGGAAGAGGCGCGCGTGGAGCTCCAGGTTCTGCCGGACCGTCAGCTCGCCGTAGAGGGAGAACGCCTGGGACATGTAGCCCACGCGTCGTCGCGATGCGGTGTCGGTGGCGTCGGCCGGGGTGCCGAACAGCGCAGCGGTGCCGGAGGTGGCGGGGAGCAGGCCGGTGAGCATTTTCATCGTGGTCGACTTGCCACAGCCGTTCGAGCCGAGGAATCCGAAGATCTCGCCGCGGCCGATCTCGAATGAGACGCGGTCCACGGCGGTGAAGTCGCCGAACCTCTTGGTGAGATCGTGGGCGACGATCGCCGGCGGGCCGTCGTCGGCGGGTCGCGGGGGGATCACGAGCGTTGTCCCGCGGCCGCGCTCCCCCTCCGGAAGCAGGGCGACGAAGGCGGCCTCGAGCGACGTCGTCGCGGTGCGGGCCATCAGCTCCGACGGCGTGCCGGTGGCGAGGATCCGCCCGCGATCGACGGCGACGAGATGGTCGAAGCGGACCGCCTCCTCCATGTCGGCGGTGGCGACGAGCACGGTCATCGACGGCCGATGGCGGCGGACGTCGTCGATGAGCGTCCAGAACTGCCGGCGTGAGAGCGGGTCGACGCCGGTGGTCGGCTCGTCGAGGATGAGCAGATCGGGATCGTGCACCAGCGCCGTGCAGAGGCCGACCTTCTGCTTCATCCCGCCGGACAGCTTGCCGACGGGGCGGTCGGGAAAAGGGGCGAGCCCCGTCGCCGCCAGCAGCGCCGCGATCCGCGGGCGGCGCTCGGCCGCGGGGATGCCGAACAGACGGGCGAAGAAGTCGATGTTCTCGGTGACCGACAGCTCCGGGGACAGATTGCGGCCGAGCCCCTGCGGCATGAAGGCGATCCGTGGGCAGACGCCGTCGCGGTGCCGCCGGTCGGCCATGTCGCCGCCGAGCACCCGGACTCGGCCTCGCTGGATCCGCTTCGAACCGGCGAACAGGCCGAGAAGGGTCGACTTGCCCACGCCATCGGGACCGATGAGACCGACCATCCCCCCGGCGGGAATCGCCACCGTGATGCCGTCGAGCGCCACGGTGCCGCCGTAGCGGTGGGTGAGGGCGACCGCCTCGGCGACCGGGCCCGCTTCCACTTCCATGACCGTGACGCGTGGTGCGGGCATGCGCGTCAGCCGCCGGGGCCGTCGCCGGCCGCGGGGTGGGGCGAACGGGCGGCGGACCCCGCCGCGCCGGAGGGGTCGTCGGCCGGGTCGCCGGCGCGGTCGGGCGGGGGGAAGGGACGCGACAAGTCGGACGGCCAGGCAACGGCGTCGTCGATCCGGACGTAGCCGGTGCCGCGGACGCCCGTCTTCACCCGTTCGAGATAAGGCCGGACGAGATCGGGAGGAACCTGGAGCTTCACCCGGAACATCAGCTTGTCACGTTCGCTGGCGGTCTCGACCTGCTTGGGGGTGAACTGGGCCTCGGGCGACACGAAGCTGACCGTGGCGCGGGCGGCATACTCGGGCCGCGCGTCGAGCCGGATCCGCGCGTCGGACCCGATCCTGATCCGCGCGGCGTCGCGGGCGGGGAGAAAGATCTCCATGAACACGTCACCGAGATCGAGCAGCGTGAGCGCCTTGCCCCCCGCCGCCAACACCTCGCCATCGGAGGCGAGCTTATAGAGCACGCGTCCCCGGACGGGCGACACGAGTGCCGCGTCGTCGATCTGCGTCTGGACGCGGCGCCGCTCCGCCACGGCCACGGCGATCGACTGCTCGACGGCGCGGAGGTGGGCCTCGGCGGCGTGGACCGCCGCGTCGGCGACCTCGAGTTTCGATTCCCGCTCCTCGAACTCCTCCCGCGTGATCGTCCGCGAAGCGAGGAGCCGCTCCGCACGGTCGAGTTGGTGGCGGGCGTAGAGACGCTGGCTCTCTTGGCTGACGATCTCCGCCTTCGCCCGGGCGACCTCCTCCTCGAGTTCCGCGATCCGCGCCTCGTCCTTGGCCCGCTCCGCCTCGAGCTCGAGCGTGTTCATCCGGACGACGATCTGCCCCGGTTCCACCATGTCGCCCTCGCGGACCGAAACGGCATCGATCCGTCCGGCGAACTTGGTCGCCACGTCGACCTGCACCGCTTCGATGCGGCCGTTGCCCGACACGATCCCGTCGGGTAGCGCCCTGCCGAAACGCCGCTGCCATTCCTGCCAGCCGAGGAAGGCCAGGGCGGCGGCGGCGAGCACGACACCGAGCCAGCGGAGTCGGGGAGCGGCCATGCCGTGGTGCGCCGGTGGGCAGGGGGCGGGGAGCGGACGAGCGTCGGGTGCAGTATCCTCGACGGCGCCGGACGGCGGAAGCCGCTCGTGCCAGGGCCACGGCGTGGATGGCCCGCCGGCGGCGCGCGGCCGCGTGCCCACCGCCGAATCGGCCGGGAGTCGTGTCGATGCGGATCGTGATCCTCGACGGCCACACGGCCAATCCGGGCGACTGTTCCTGGGCGCCGCTGGCCCGGCTCGGCGCACTCACCGTCCACCCGCGTACCGCGCCCGGCGACGTCGTCGAGCGCGCACGTGACGCCGATGTCGTGCTCACCAACAAAACGGCGCTCCCGGCCGAGGTGATCGCCTCGTTGCCGCGGGTCCGGCTGATCGGCGTGCTGGCGACGGGTTTCAACGTGGTCGACGCCGCGGCCGCGCGGGCCCGGGGCATCCCCGTCGTCAACGTGCCCGAGTACTCGACCGCGAACGTCGCCCAGGCGACGTTCGCCCTGCTTCTCGAACTCACCAATCGCGTCGGCCACCACGATCGGGCGGTGCACGAAGGCCGCTGGAGTGCCTGTGAGGATTTCTGTTTCTGGGACGGCGAGTTGGTGGAGCTGGCGGGAAAGACGTTCGGCCTGGTGGGTTACGGCCGCATCGCCCGCGCGGTGGGGCGGATCGCGTCGGCGTTCGGCATGGAGGTGGTCCACACCCGCGGACGTGGCGGCGACGGCAGCATCGGCATCGACGAGCTGTGCGCGCGGGCCGACGTCGTCTCGCTGCACTGCCCACTGACGCCCGAGACGAAGGGGTTGTTCGACGCGCGCCGGTTGCGGGTGATGAAACAGACCGCCTATCTGCTCAACACCGCGCGCGGGCCGCTGGTGGACGAGGGGGCACTGGCCGGGGCGCTCGCCGTGGGGACGATCGCGGGGGCGGGGCTCGACGTGCTCGCCGTCGAACCGCCGGCCGCCGACAACCCGCTGCTCACCGCCCCGCGCTGCGTGATCACGCCGCACCATGCCTGGGCGACGCGGGCGGCCCGCGCTCGGCTCATCGATTCGGTGGCCGGCAACGTCGCGGCGTTCGTCGCCGGCCGGCCGGTCAACGTCGTCAACTGACGGCGTGTCAGCGGTCGTCGCCGGCGACGGCCGCGTGACGGACCGCGATCGCGATCGCGCCGCCGATCGGGATCACCTGTTGGCCGCTGACCAATTCGGCGGTCAGCACGAGATCCCTGGCGATCGCGCCGGGGTCGTCGGCGGGCACCCGCGAACCGACGAAGTCGAGATACGGCTTGATCGCGCCCCGCAGCGTCTTGTCGGTGGCGGGGCGCGAGGTGTCACCGATGAAGTTGCGGAGCTCGCCCCCGGTGAACACGTAGGCGCGGCGCGCCGCGTCGTAGTGCGGCGCGGGGATCGTGAACGTGCCGACCACCGGGTCGGTCGTGCTGTCGCGCACGCTCCAGCGGATCTCGGCGTCCGGCGGCGCGGCGAACGACGTCGGCACGACGATGCGGATCTCGTCGGGAACGGCGTCGTAGTACTCGTTGACGCGCCATGTGCCGCTGCCGGTGCGGCTCGCGGTGAGGGCGAGCGACGTCGGCGGATCGATGTCGAGCGAGCATGTCTGCGGCGCCAGCGTCGCGGGTGGCTCGGGGGGGCCCGGGGGTGACGGGGGCGCGGGCGGCGCCGGCACGAGCACCGGTATGAGGAGGTGCCCGGAGACGCCGTACGGCGTGGCGAGGTGGACGTCGACGAATAGCCCGTCGATGCAATCGCGGCCGCAGCCCGCCTGAAACTCGTCGGCGAAGCCGCCGTCGGGGCAGGCGGACAGCTCGGTGGGGGGAGCGGGTGGTGCCGATCCGAAGCCGATCGTGGCCGGAGGGCACCCGGGCACGAGCACCGAGTCGTCGCCCCGCAGCGGGTTGCCCGGCGGTGGCAGCGTCTCGATCTGCGTCGCCCGCACGACCGACACCCGGCCCCCCGAGGGGCGCGCCGCGCGGGCGGTGGATGGGGCCGGGGGGCAGGGAGGGGGCGGCGCCGGCGGGCAGGAGCAATCGGTCGCGGAGGGGCGGCGGATCGGATGCGCGCCTGCCGGGATCGTGACCCGCATCACGTGGCGGCTGATGAGCTCGACCGCCGCGGCCTTGCCTCCCGCCACGACCTGCGTGTCGAGCACGCTGAACCCCTTGCCGACGAGAAACAGCGTCGTCTCGGAAGCGGGATCGATGCCCGGCGAACCGTACCATCCGACCAGCTCGGGCGCGAGGTCGGTGATGCCGGTCGTGAACAGCTCGAAGCCCCCCGACGTGTTCTCGTAGGGAATCTGGGTGAGCATCGACTGCAGCGGCAGTTCCCGGTCGAGTTGCTCGACGCGGCGCAGCAGCCGGGCCACCTCGCCGTCACGGTACGCGCCGGCACACTGGGCGCACTGGGTGGCCGACAGCTGCATCGCCTTGATGCTGCGCGACAACTGCAGCGTCTGGCGCATGTTCTGGTCGGTGTGCTTGGGGTTGTTGAGGGCGAACCAGTTGGTGCGCACGTCGAAGTTGACGTAGGGCACGAACGACGGCATGACGACGATCGCCGTGCATTCGCGGATTCCCGGCTCGATGCGCCGCTCGGCGAGATCGCGCCGCTGCGAGTTGCTGCCGACGAGCGTGTCGGCGAAGGCGGCGATGTTGTTCCGGGTGGGAGGAGACTGGAAGCGCGGATAGAACCGCCAGCCGAAGGTGTCGCTGCCGTGGGAGAAGGCGACCGCCGTCTTGTTGAGGGCGATCGTCGCCATGTCGGTCTCGAGGCGACGGGCGTAGCGGCTCGCGGCCTGGGCGTTGAGCCGGCCACCGGCCGTCGCCAGGGCCATCGTGATCTGCAGCTCGCGCTGCTTGGAGTACATGTCCTCGATGTTCTGCTCCTGCACGACCGGGTCGAGGGCGAAGATGCGGATCGGCCAGCGGAGCCGGACGTAGTCGTTGAACGCGGCCCGGGCCTGCGGCGACGGGTCGGGGCCGTAGAACGGGCCGGCCCATGCCAGCGGCGCGGGGGCGACGCGCCCCTGGGCGCTGGCCGCCTCGCGCATGTCCTCGCCGAGCCGTTCGTTGAGCAGCGCGCTCTCCACGAGGATCGTCCAGGCGAGCACCCCGGTCACGGAGCGGCACACGGCATGGCAGGCGGTGTCGTTGCAGCAGGGCACGCCGCGGGGGGCGCCCCCGTCGGCCGGCGCTCCCGCCGGTTCCCCACCGAGGAGCATGAAGAACTCGCACCGCCGCCGCTCGAGCTCGTTGAAGCGTCGCGTGCGCACCAACTCGCCGAGGTTCCACGAGGGCAGCGACTCCCACACGCCGCGATACGACGGCTGGCTGAGCAGATCGTAGGCCGCCTGGAGTTCCTCACCGAGCAGCCCGCAGACGTCGTTGTAGTCGATGCACGGACGGTTGGCCGGATGGCTCGCCAGCGCGTTGTACAACCCGTCGATGAGCAGCGCGACCTGCCGGATGCCGCCGACGTCGGTGAGCTGACTCGACGGCACGGGAAGCCGCGATCGCCGCGATTTCGTCGAGGGGACGACCGCCGGCGACAGCGTCGAGAGCCGTGTGCGCAGCTTCGCCAGCACCGCCGCGACGTCGGTGGCGTTGGCTCGGGCCGTCGCCTGTCGGCGACGGGCCTCGTCGAGGGCCCCCTCGGCCGCGACGAGTTGGTCTTGCTGGGCCCGCATCGCCCCCTCGACGAGACCGATTCGCTGGTCGAGTTCCGACGTCGCCTCCACCGCGTCGCGCGAGTTGGCGAGCAGATCGGCGTTGGCGACGGCGATCGCCTCCCGCGCCTTGCCGAGGAGCGCCTCCGCCGCGCGCGACACGGGCGGCCGCGGCGCGGCGTCGAAGGCGCGAACGCCGCTCGGCGGTACGAGCAGTTCGTCGACCAGTCGCCGCGCGAGCGCCGCGACGTCGCCGGCCGAAGGCTCCTCGGCGGCGGCCGGCGCGGGGGGGCGGGCGCCCTCCGGCGAAATGCGCGCGTCGGGAGCGGAGGACGTTCCACCCTCCGGTGCGGATTCCGAAGCCGGTCCCCGGGCATAGCGCTTGATCGCGGCCATCACCCCCTTGGCTTCGTCGGTCTCGAGCAGGTCGGCGACCTGCAGTCTCGCGGCCTCGACGAGGGACTGCCGCGTGTCGGTGGCGACCGCACCTTGCGCGCGGCGGTCGCGCTGCAGGGCAGCCAGCGCCTCCTGGGCGTGCCGCACGTCTTCTTCGGCACGGAGCCGATCGGCCTCGGCGATCGCCAGTGCCTCCGTGGCCTGTGCGACCCGCTCTTCGAGCGCCTCGCGGTGGATGGTGCGCCAGGCGGTGTTGCGGGCCGCGGGGTCGTTGACGGCGAACGTCAACGACGGCGCGATGGTATCGACGAGGTCGTTGATCACCAGACTGCGGAATGTCACCGGCAGCAGGTCCTCCCCCAGCACGAGGTCGGCCGTCACGGTGATCTCGGCGCCATGGCCGCGCTGGGTGTATTGGCCGGGAAGGATCGAGACGGGGATCCGCACGAGATTCAGGGCGTACCCCGGGGAGTCGCTGTTGTCGTCCCCCTCGTTGATGCGGCGCAGTTCCTGGAGGTGCTTCACGTAGCCGGCCAGATGATCGAGGTGGATCGACGGCTCGAGCGCGATCGCATTGCCATCGCCGAGGCCGAACGAGGCGAAGGGGGCGGTCCCCGTGGTGGCGAAGGGAGCGCTGCGGAAGATCGGCGTGCCGTCGCCGGCGGTGCCGGTGCTGACCAGGTTGATCGCCGACGCCGTCGGAGACCCAGCGGCGGTACCGGGGATCGCCTGCCCCTGCGAAGCTGACTGCAGGGCCATCGCCATACCGAGAAAGCTCTGGTCGCTGCGGCGCAGGCTGCCGTTGTTGAGCTCCTTGAAGCTGTCCAACTGCGCCACGAGCGTCTTCTCGAACTCGGCCCGATGGCGCGTCAGACGGCTCTGGCCCCAGACGTCCGGATGCTTGGCGACGATCGAGCCGTAGGAGTTGATGTATTTCTCCAACCAGTCGATCTCGCCGGCGAGCCGTTCCATGCTGCAGTCGAGTTGGGTCGCGGGGGGGCGGGCCCGCTGATGGCTGGAGGCGCGCGAGAGACCGCGCCACACGGTGTCGGTCCATTCGCCGGCCGGCGCACGCGGGGGCGACACGCTGCACCAGGCCACGAGCACCGCCGTCGCGGTGCGGAGCGGGCGGGAAGGCGGACGCATGGATGGCTCCGGCGGCTGGCCCGGCGGGTCCGGGCACGTCGCCGTTTCAATCGGCACATCCGGGAGAGTCGCGGCGGTCGCGGGCCGGCCCCTCGCACAAAGGCCCCAGACCGCCCCGCTTCGCCCGGCACGAGGAGCGGCGTCAGTCCCCGATCACCTTCACGAGCACCCGCTTGGGGCGGCGGCCGTCGAATTCGCCGTAGAAGATCCGCTCCCAGGGACCGAAGTCGAGCTTGCCGGCCGTGATCGCGACGACCACCTCGCGGCCCATGATCTGGCGCTTCATGTGGGCGTCGGCGTTGTCCTCGCCGGTGCGGTTGTGGGCGTAGGTGCGCGGCGAGGCGTCGAACGGGGCGAGCCGTTCGAGCCAGCGCTCGTAGTCGGCGTGGAGGCCCGGCTCGTCGTCGTTGATGAACACGCTGGCGGTGATGTGCATGGCGTTGACCAGACACAGGCCCTCGCGGATGCCGGATCGCTCGACGACTGCCTCGACGCGCGGCGTGATGTTGACGAAGCCACGACGTTCGGGCACCTCGAGTACGAGATGTTCAGTCAGGGATTTCACCGCGACACCTCCCGGCGCCAGACCGTCTTGCCCTCTTTGATCGTCTCGAGCACGCGGATGTCGCGGATTGCCAGCGGTTCGACGGCACAGGGATCACGGTCGAGGATCACCAGATCGGCCAGTTTGCCCGGCGCGAGCGATCCCTTGCGATCCTCTTCGCGGTACTGCCGCGCGGCGTCGATCGTCAACGCTTCGAGTGCTTCGAGGGGAGAGACACGCTCGTCCGGGCCGAGCACCATGCCCGACCGCGTCAGCCGGTTGACGGCGGTCCAGACCGTGAACAGTTGGTCGAGCGGAGCGACGTTGAAGTCGGTGTGATTCGTGCAGCGCAGCCCGAGCGCCCGTGCCGACTTGAGCGGGCTGATCCGTGCCGCCTGATCGGCCCCCCGATTGACGACGTGCGTGTCGCCGAAGAAGAAACAGTGCTCCGTGTAGAAGCTCGGCACCAGCGCGTAGGCCTTGAACTTCTCCAGCTGGTCCTGGCGGACGAACTGCGCGTGGACGATGACGGTGCGGCGGTCGGCCGATGGGTCCGGGGCGGCGGCGCGATGGGCCTCGAGGATCAGGTCGATGGCGGCGTCGCCGTTGCAGTGCACGAACAGTTGGATGTCGCCGTCGTAGACCTGCTGCACCATGCCGGCGAGCGTGGCGGCGGGAAAGGTCGGCTCGCCGCGCCAGTCCTTTTCGCCGGCCGGCCCCCCCGTCCGATACGGGGTGGTGAAGAAGGCGGTCTTCGCCTGGGGAGATCCGTCGGCGACGATTTTCACGCCACCGAGGCGCAGGTGGTCGGTGTACGCACGCTCCGCGCGTGGTGGCCGGCCGGCGAAGATGCGCTCGACGTCGGTGATGAACGCCAGGGAGACGACGTCGATCGCGAGCATGCCGCGTCGCGCCGCCTCGCGCAGCAGTGTGAGCTGGTCGGCGTGCGTCGCCCCTTCCTGGGCGGTGGTGATCCCGGCGGCGGCGTACAGCTCGACCGCCCGCGGAATCAGCGCGAGCAGCTCATCGGCCGCGGGGGCCGGCATGCCGGCGAACACCGGGAGGAACGCGGTCTCGAACAGCAACCCGGTCGGTTCACCCGTGGCGGGATCCTTGGGCATCACGCCGCCGGGCGGCACGGCGGTGTCGCGGCCGATCTTGAAGTGGGCCAGCGCCTTGCCGTCGAGCATCGCGCCGTGGCCGCTGACGTGGATCACGATCACCGGATTGTCGGGAAACGCCCCCTCGAGCTCGGCGCGCGACGGCATGCGCTTCTCGGCGAGCAGCTCGGGATCGCAGCCGAACCCGACGACGAACTTCCCGGGACCGAGGTGCCGCCGCTCCTTGAGCGCACGGAGCTTGGCGATCACGTCGGCCACGGAGCGGCAGTCGCCGGCCGGCGGCGACCACAGGACCGCCTGCGTGAGCACCTCCAGGGCGCTCCAGAAATGGGAGTGGCCGTCGATGAACCCGGGGAGGAGGGTGGCGCCGCCGAGGTCGACGCGGCGCGTGTTGCCGTCGGCGAGCGCCTCGACATCGGCACGGCGGCCGACGCCGATGATCGACCCGCCAGCGACCGCGATCGCCTCGGCCGTGGGGGCGGCGCGGTTCATCGTGTGGATCGTGCCCCCGTGGTAGATCGTCTCGGCCGGCTGCGCGCAGGCGACGACCGGCGCGAACGCGAGGGCGGCGGACAGGAGGATCGAGACGGCGGCACGCATGCGGCACTCCGGGGGACGGGACGACGGGAGGTGGAGGGCGATTCGATCAGGGGCGCGTCGATCAGGGGGGCGGGGGTCGGGTCTGCGGGCGGGGCCGGGCCTCAGGCAAACGCCGCGCGGAGCATCGCGAGGCTCTGGGGGACGGCCGTTTCCGCCGGAGCGAGGCCCTCGAACTCGAGCGACACCCAGCCGCGGTAGTCGTGGCGGCGCAGCATCGCGGCGACGCCGGGATAGTCGATGTCGAGCGAATACCACTTGCCGCCGCCGTGATACGTCTTGGCCTGGACGAGCACCGCGCGGGGGGCGAGGGCTTCCATCTGTGGCACGGCGTCTTCGAGGAAGTTGCCGGTGTCGAGCGTCACCTGCAGCCAGGGGGAGTCGACGGCGTCGACGACGCGGAGCACGCCCGCTGCCGTCCGCCCCAGCCCCCAGTGGTTTTCCAATCCCATCACGACGCCGAGCGCCTCGGCGCGCGGCACGCACTCGCGAAACGCGTCGATCACCCAGGCGAAGCCCTCGTTGTCGGTGTGGCCGGGGAGGCGCGGCTCGATCCCCTTGTTGGCCATCAGGTCGTCGAACGACTTCGACGTCCCCCAGCGCCCGGTGTTGACGCGGATCGGGGGGATGCCCAATGCGTGGGCCAGCTCGAGCGAGCGGATCGTCTTGGCGACGTTGTCGCGGCGCACCGCAGGATCAGGGGAGACGAATCCCTGGTGCGTCGACAGGCCGATGAGGTCGAGGCCGGCCACGAACGCCTGGCGCTTGATCCGCTGGAGGCGGCCGTTGGAGCGGTCGTCACCGAGCTGCATCTCGAGGATCTCGACGCCGTCGAATCCCATCCGCGCCGCGTCGGCAATCGACGCCTCGACCTCGACGCGCGGTTCGCGGAACTGCCAGAACGAGTAGGTCGAGACGCCGATCTTGGTGCGGGGCGCGGGGGTTGCCGGGCCGTCGGCTGCGGCGATGCCCCGCGGCACGGCCGTCGCAAGCGCGCCCGCGCCGGCCAGCCGCGCCAGGTGCCGGCGCGTGATCCGGTCGCCAGAGACAAACGCGGCACGGGACTGGAAGCGAGGCATCGGCTCGGGCTCCTCTGGCGACCTGGGAGTCGGGGCAGATTGGAAACGGGCACTGCCACCGGCGGCCTCATTAGACTGTGGACCCATGACACCTGCACGCCGACCGCGCCGGACGACGGGCGCCCGCCCCGCGCCGCCGCCGGGAATCCGCCGCGGCCGGGGCACGGGCCCACATCCCACCGACCGTGAGCCGGGGCGGCATCGTCGCGCCGACGAGGAGGTCTATCACGGCTTCCGCGCCTGCCAGGCGCTGTTTGCCCGCCGTCCCGACGACATCGTGCGCGTCTACCTGGCGGCGGGGCGGCGGGCCGACTTCGCCGACCTGCTCGGCTGGTGCGCGCGGTCGCGCCGCGGATTCCAGATCGTCGAGGAGGAGAACCTCGGGCGCCTCACCGGATCGATCCACCACGAAGGGATCGCGATCGTGGCCCGCGCGGCGCGGCGGCTGGGGCTGGCCGAGCTGCGAGACGCGCTTGCCGCCGGCCAGCGCCGCGGGCCGATCGTCCATCTCGACGGCGTCCACAATCCGCACAACCTCGGCTCGATCCTCCGTTCGGCCGCCCATTTCGGCGCCGCGGCGGTGAGCGGCCGGTCCGGCGATCTGCCGGCCGTGTCGCCGGCGGCGGCCCGCGTCGCCCAGGGGGCCGCCGACGCGGTGCCGCTGTGTGACTTCGCCGACGTCGCCGCCGACCTGGCCGTGCTCCGCGGCGACGGCTGGGTGATCGTCGGCACGTCGAGCCATCACGGCGATCCGTATCGGGCCCGGCCGCTGCCGCTGCGGACGGTGATCGTCCTCGGCAGCGAGGGGCAGGGGATGTCGCCGGATATCGAACCGCTGCTCGATCGCTGCCTGCGGATTCCGGGCACCGGCGCCGTCGAGAGCCTCAATGTCGCGGTCGCCGGCGGGATTCTGCTCGCCGAATGGTCCGCCGCCCACGCCGACCGCCCGCCGCAGCCGGGAGGCCCGGGGCGGCGCCGACCCTGACGGTCGTGCCGGTGGGTCGGCCGTCGGCCGCCGGACTGTTCGGTACCGTCGCCACAACCCGATCCCCGCACAAGGGAGGCGATCGGTCGCCTTCCTCTCCGCAGGGAGGCGGACATGCGGCGGATCGTGGTGGTGACGGCGGTGGCGCTGGCGGCGGTCGTGGCTCGGGCCGACGTCGCGCCGCGGGAGCTCGATCTGTCGGGGTTCGCGACGTTCGGATCGTCGGTCGGGCCAGCCGGCGGCATCGGCGTCTGCCTCCCCACCACCGGGATCCACGACGACCGCCCGACCCTCGCGCCGCCGGTCGATGGCGACGGGATCGACCGCGATCTGGAGCGCTATGCCGACGCCGTGTTGCCCGACGAGCAGCGGTTCTACATCGCCGGCCTGCTCGGGGTTTCGTTCGCGACGCTCGAGGTGGGGGAGCCGCCGAGCATCGTCGACCAATTGCTCACCGCCGGTGCCGCCGCGGGTGTCGCCTTCGAACGTGAGACGGGCTGGCTCCGCGTGGAGTTCGAGGGGCGTGGCCGCGACCCGATCACGGAGACGCGCACCGACCCGTCGTTCGTCGGCGGCGTGACGGCCACGGCAGTCGGCGGCTGGTCGGCGCTGGCCAACGTGTGGCGCGACATCGAGATCACCGACCGGCTCGGCTGCTATCTCGGCGGTGGGATCGGCGCCGGGGGCTACACGATGCAATTCAGCGGCGACGTCTCGAGCCCTCCGCTGCCGATCACGATCCAGCTCGGGGGGCGCACCGGCCTCACCGGCTTCGCCTGGCAGGCCGGCACGGGAGTCACCTGGGCGCTCGGCGACCGCACCACCCTCGACCTCGGCTACCGGTTCTTCGCCGTCGACGGCGGGCCAGCCGACGTCACCTTCACGATCCCGCCGTTCGGCACCATCTCCGACCAGGTGGGAACGGCGTTCAGCGCCAGCGAACTGATGCTCACGATCCGCGTCTACGAGCCGTTCCGCGACTGGCGGGACTGAGCCCGCCAGCCGCAGACGGCTGACTTCACGTGGATAAAGCCCTCCATGGCCTTTGTCCAC
>JBJSXB010000241.1:0-21577 GCA_046086245.1 Planctomycetaceae bacterium
TTGATGCGGACGGCGGAGCGGAACTTGTCGTTCCATCCGAACGTGCACCGATTGCAGTTCCACCGGTGGCGTCGGGTACTGCCCCTTCTTCTTGCCCCGCACCGCCCCCTTGCTGACGGCGTTGGGGAGGGCCAACTTGTCGGTCGACACCGCGATCGGGCCCGATCGCTCGGCACGGCGGCGCCTCCAGAGGTCGCCGTCGCGGAGGATGCCGAGCAGGCGCCTGCCCTCGTCGACGAGGGCGGCCGGCGGCACCGCGTCGAACGCCAGCCCGATTGCCACCGCCTTGGCGGGGTCGACCGCCTCGCCCGACGTGATCATCTCGATGGCGTAATGCAGTCCGACCAGCCGGGGAAGGCGCTGCGTGCCGCCCCAGGCGGGAATCAGGCCGATTTTGGTCTCGGGCAGTCCGACGCTCGTGTGTTTCGCGAGCGAGACGAGGCGCTCGTCGCAGGAGAGGATCAGCTCGGTTCCGCCCCCCATGCACGCGCCGTCGACGAGGGCGACGACCGGAAAGGGGAGCGAGGCGACCGCGCCGAACAGCGTGTGCCCGAAGCGAACGACGTCGGCCACCGCCTGCTTGTCGGCACTGGCGAGGGCCGCCAGTTCGTTGAGATCGGCGCCGGCCACGAACTGGCCCGGTTTCGCGCTGGTGACGAGCATCCCCATCAGGTCGTCACGCGTCGCCAGCGAGGCGACCAGCGATGACAACTCGGCGAGCGTCGCCCGGCCGAGCGTGTTGACCTTCTTCTCGGGGGCGTCGAGGGTGAGCAAGCCGATGCGGTCAGGAAGTTCTTCGAACTTCACCGCACGACCCCACCCACCCGTGGCAGTCGGCTGACGGTCGGCCATCGCAGCACCTCCCCCTTCGCCACCGGGCCGCCGGCGCGGAACTGGATCGCCGCGCTCGATCGGATGTCGGATCGTCGTTGAGGATACCAGCCTGCCGCGTCGCGACCAGCCGCCGCCGGTGGACGCCCCGCCCGACGGCCCGATACCATCGCCCCCTCGCGGTGGTCGTGCGACCACGTTCGACGGATCACTCCCCCGGAGCCGCCCCCCATGCCCCTGCTCGTCGTCGGTAGCGTCGCCCTCGACTGCGTCGAGACACCCACCGACCGGCGCGACGACGTCCTCGGCGGCTCCGCCGTGTTTTTCTCCTACGCCGCGAGTTTCTTCGCACCGGTGCGGATGATCGGCACCGTGGGGGAGGATTGGCCGGCCCGGCACACGCGGTTCCTCCTCGATCGTGGCATCGACACCAGCGGCATCGAGACGATCGCCGGTGGCAAGACGTTTCGCTGGCGCGGACGATACCTGCCCAACATGAACGACCGCGAGACGCTCGAGGTCCACCTCAACGTGTTCGGGGAATTCAAACCGAAACTCGCGCCGTCGCACCAGGACAGCCGGTTCGTGTTTCTTGGCAACGCCTCGCCGACCACGCAGCTCTCGGTGCTCGATCAGGTGCCGAACGCCCGACTCACCGTGGCCGACACGATGGACTTGTGGATCAACATCCAACGCGACGAACTCGCCGCGCTGCTGCGCAGGATCGACGGACTGGTGCTCAACGATTCCGAGGCCAAATTGCTCGCCGAGGACGAGAATCTCGTCCGTGCCGGCCACGCCGTGCGTGCGATGGGACCGAAGTTCGTCGTCATCAAGAAGGGTGAGCACGGGGCGATGTTCTTCAGCGAGCACGAGATGTACGTCATGCCGGCCTATCCGACGCCGCGGGTCGTCGATCCGACCGGGGCCGGCGACAGTTTCGCCGGGGGCATGATGGGGCACCTGGCGGCCCTCGGCCGCTTCGACCCGCAGGCGCTCAAGGAGGCGCTCGCCTACGGCGTGGTGACCGCCAGTTTCACCGTGGAAGACTTCAGTCTCGACCGGCTGCAGGGGCTCAACCGCGCCGACCTCGACCGCCGGCTCGTGGACTATCGCCAGATGCTGACGTTTTGACGGGCTGACGGGCTGCCGGGGGTTCCGCCGTGGCACTGCGGGTGATCTCGCGGCCATCCCCGGCGCCGAGCCTCTTCCGTGCTCGTTGGCCTGCTGTGCTCGTTGGCCCGGCGTGCTCGTTGGCCCGGCGTGCTCGTTGGCCCGGCGTGCTGGCTGGCCTGGCGTGCTGGCTGGCCTGGCGTGCTGGCTGGCCTCCCATGCTGGCCTGCCGTCTTCGCTTCACGGCATCGGCCCCGCCTCACGGCCCGTTCGGCCTCGCATCACCCCGTCGGCCGACCGGCGCGAGCCAGCCCGGCTTGAAGCTGTGCTTTTCCTGTTGCCTTTCCCGCCAAGCCCCGATACTATACAAGTATTCAGTATTCGGTTCCGGGGCGAATCGTTCGATTCATGGTGGCGATGCAGCCACCCCGACGACGAGCCGGGAAACGTGGGAGGCAGGTGCCATGGTTTCGGGTACGGCAGGAGCGAACGGACGGATGGCCAGGGAATCGAAAGACGCACGCGACGGTTCTGGGAAAGACGGTTCTGGGAAAGACGGCTCCGGGAAGGGTTCGGCGGGGCGAAAGGCAGCCAAACCGGCCCCCTCGTCGTTCCTGGACGAGAATCCGGCACTGCGCAACGCCCTCTCGCAGATCGAAAAGGAGTTCGGCGCAGGATCGATCATGCCGCTGGGCAGCGATGTGGCGACGCCGATCGAGGGCATCTCCACCGGAAGCCTGTCGGTCGATCTGGCCCTCGGAGGCAAGGGGCTGCCGAGAGGCAGGATCATCGAGGTCTTCGGGCCCGAATCGAGCGGCAAGACAACGCTCGCGCTCCATGCGGTCGCCAGTGCCCAGCGAGCGGGCGGCATCGCCGCGTTCATCGACGCCGAGCATGCCCTCGACCCGAGTTGGGCGAAGAAACTGGGAATCTCGCTCGAGAAACTGCTGGTCAGCCAGCCGACCAGCGGCGAGGAGGCGATGCACATCGCCGAGATGCTCATCAAGTCGAACGCCGTCGACATCATCGTCATCGATTCCGTGGCGGCGCTCGTGCCGCAAAAGGAGCTCGATGGCGAAATCGGTGACTCGTTCGTGGGGCTTCAGGCGCGGCTGATGAGCCAAGCGATGCGGAAACTCACCGGCGCCATCGCCAAGAGCAAGACCTGCGTCGTTTTCATCAACCAGATCCGGGAAAAGATCGGCGTCATGTTCGGTAGTCCGGAAACAACGCCGGGTGGCCGTGCCTTGAAGTTTTACTCGTCGTGTCGGATCGACGTCCGCCGCATCGGCACGCTCAAGGACGGCGAGGACGTGGTCGGTCAGCGTGTCCGTATCAAGGTAGTGAAGAACAAGGTCGCTCCGCCATTCCGTGTCGCGGAGTTCGACATGATGCACGCCGACGGGATCAGTGTGGAGGGTGATCTGCTCGATCTGGCGATCGCCGCCAAACTCGTCGACAAGACCGGCACCTGGTTGCGGTATGGCGAGACGCACCTCGGACAGGGCCGGGAGAAAGCGCGGATGTTCCTTCGTGAGAATCCGGCGATGGCCGAGGAGATGCGGGCGAAGATCCTCGCCAACAAGGACGCAGTGGTAGCCGTCGAAGGAGAGTCGAGCGCAAGCGAGGAGTGACCCCCCCGCCGACGGTGCGGGCGTCCCCGTCGCGAGGCGCCGTCACTCCGACCGATGCATCGGTGGCTCGCGATCGGCCAAAGGCATTGCCACCCTTTCGTTCGCCGCCCTTCCGTTCGCCGCCCATGCGTGGCCGACCCAAGCGGCCACGTGTGGGCGGTGGTGTTTGGCGGCGGCGTTTGGCGGCGTCTTCGCCAGCGTCGGATGAGCCGCTGCCGAACGGCCGTGTATAGTGTCGCCGCCGCGGCGTTTTACCGTCGCGAACCGTCCTGGGAGCCGACCGCGACATGAAGGCCGACGATCTCCGTGAAGCCTATCTGGCCTTTTTCGAGTCGAAGGGCTGCGTCCGTCGCCCGAGTGACGTGCTCGTGCCGCGTTGGGATCCGTCCGTGCTCTTCACCCCGGCGGGAATGAATCAGTTCAAGGACCATTTCCTCGGCAAGTGCAAGCTGGATTTCACCCGCGCGACCACCTGCCAGAAGTGCCTGCGGACCGGCGACATCGACAACGTCGGCCGCACGCCACGCCATCACACGTTCTTCGAGATGCTGGGGAACTTCAGCTTCGGCGATTATTTCAAGCGCGAGGCGATTCACTGGGCCTGGGAGTTCGTCACCGCCCGTGACTGGCTCGGCATTTCGCCGGAACGACTCTCCGTCACCGTCTACCAAGACGACGACGAGGCCTACCGGATCTGGTCGGACGAGATCGGCCTGCCGGCGGCGAAGATCACCCGCATGGGCGAGGACGACAACTTCTGGCCAGCCGGTGCCCCGACCCAGGGCCCCGACGGCGTCTGCGGGCCGTGTAGCGAGATCTTCTACCGCATGCCCGACGGCAGCGACGTGGAAATCTGGAACCTCGTGTTCACCCAATTCAATCGCGTCGGCGCACCGCCCGACAATCTCCGTCCACTGCCCAGCCGCAACATCGACACGGGAATGGGATTGGAACGCACCGCGGCGATGCTGCAGGGTGTCGACAGCAATTTCCACATCGACATTCTCCGGCCACTCGTCGACGCGGTCGCCGCGGTCTGCGGCCGGCACTACCACGCCGGCGACGACGACGGCCGCCGCATGCGTCGGATCGCCGACCACGTGCGTGCCTGCACCTTCGCGATCCACGAGAACGTGCTTCCGGGGAACAACGAGGAGAAGTACGTCGTCAAACGACTCCTCCGCCGGGCCGTGCTCGACGGCCGGCAGATGGGGATGAAGGACCCGTTCCTCCACCTCTTGCCGGGCACGGTGGCCGAACTGATGCGGCGGCCCTATCCCGAACTCGCCGAGACGGTCGAACGCGTGGCGAGCGTGATCAAGCGCGAGGAAGAATCGTTCCTGGCGACCATCGACGGCGGCCTGCAACGTATCGAACGACTGTTCGCCGCCGTGGATCGCTCCGGGTCGGCGCTGGTGAAGGGAGCGGATGCCGCCGAACTCTACACCACTTACGGATTCCCTCCCGAACTGCTCGAGACGCTGGCGGCGGAGCGCAACTGTGCTTTCGACTGGACCGGCTTCCATGACGCGATGGAGGGGCATGGCAAACTGTCGGGCGCCGGCACGCGTGTCGAGGTCTTCACCTCGGGTCCGCTCGATTCGCTCAAGAAGGCGATGCACGGCTCCGACTTCATCGGATACGAGAGCGAACGGGGCGAAGGCAAAGTCATCGGCATCATCGCGCACGATCGGCTCTGCGACACGCTGCGCGGCGACCTCCGTGAGCTCGACGGCCGCACGGGTGAGCGCGGAGACGGCGTCCCCGCGTTGGTGACGGTGGTGCTCGATCGGACGCCGTTCTACGGCGAGTCGGGCGGCCAGGTGGGGGATACGGGGCGGCTGGAGTGGCCGGGTGGCGCGTTCGACGTGCTCGACACGCAGCGCGAGGGGGGCTTCGTCCTCCATCGTGGTCGCCTGACGACCGGAACCCTCGATCTCGGCCACACGGTCGACGCGATCGTCGATGCCGAGCGCCGTGCCGCCCTGCGGCGGGCGCATTCGGCCACCCATCTCCTCCACGCCGCCCTCCAGCACCATCTCGGGCCCCATGCGGTGCAGCAGGGATCGAAGGTGGATGCCGACCTCCTGCGCTTCGACTTCTCGCACGGTGGATCGATCGACGCGACGACCCTGCAGGCGATCGAGTCGATGGTCAATGACAACGTCCTCGCCGCGGTCGGCGTGTCGGCCCGCCTGATCCCCCTTGCGGAGGCACGGCACGCCGGCGCGATGATGCTCTTCGGCGAGAAATATCCCGACCTGGTCCGCATGGTGTCGATGGAGGGGGTCAGCCGGGAACTGTGCGGCGGCACCCACGTGTCGAACACCGGACAGATCGGCATCGTGCGGATCGTCGCGGAAGAAAGCGTTTCGGCCGGCACGCGCCGGATCAGCGCCGTCACCGGCCGACGGGCGCTGGAGCGGTTCCGCGACGCCGAGCGCTCGCTGCACGACGCGGCCGCCGCCCTCAAGGTGCCGGCCGGCGAACTCTCCACGCGGCTGGCGTCGCTGACGAAGGAACTGAAAGACCTGCGCCGCAAGGGTCCGGCGCCGGCAGCGCGGCTGTCGGTCGATCAATTGCTCGCCGGTGCCGCCGACATCGCTGGCACGCGTGTCGTCGTGGCCGACGCGCAGGGCGCCGACGCCGCGGCGATGCGCGAGTGCATCGATCTGCTGCGACGCAAGGCGAGCCCTATCGCCGTGTTTCTCGCCAGTCGCGAGGGCGACAAGGTAACGCTCGTCGCGGGGATCAGCCGCGAACTCGAAGCCCGCGGTCTCTCGGCGGGGCAGTGGATCCGCGAACCCGCGACGGTGGTCGGTGGCAAGGGAGGCGGCCGAGCGGACCTCGCGCAGGCCGGGGGCAAAATCGTCGACAAACTCCCCGACGCGCTCGGCGTGGCACGCGAGGCGATCACGAAGGCGTTGTCGGGGTGACGGTCGCCGCGGTCGTCACGAATCAGGCCAGCCGTTCCACTGCCGCGATCGCGGCGTCGTAATCCGGTTCGCTCGCGACCTCTTTCACCACCTGGGCGTAGCGGACGATGCCCTGGGCATCGATCACGAACACCGCCCGCGCGAGGATCTTGAGTTCGTCGATCAGCACGCCATAGCTCGTGCCGAACGATCGATCCATATAGTCGCTGCCCGACTTCATCGTGGCGATGCTCTCGGCGCCGCAGAAGCGGTTCATCGCGAACGGCAGGTCGAGGCTCACCGTCAGCGGGTGGATCTTTCCGCCGAGCGACGCCAGGCGTTGATTGAACGCCTTGGTCTGCGTTTGACACACCGGCGTGTCGAGCGATGGGACGACCGAGATGAACACCGGCTTGCCGGCGAGGTCCGCCTTACGAATGTGTTCCATGCCGCCGGCACCGAAGTGGACAAGATCGAAATCGGGTGCCGGGGCGCCGACCTTGACCTCGTCACCGAGGAGGGTGAGCGGATTGCCCTTGAACGTCACGGCGCCATGCCTACCCATCGGATGATGCTCCCACCGGCACGAGTCCGGGACCGACCCCTACCGGTCGTGCCCCCAAAACGGACGACCATGCCGCCGTCGTCCGCCGCGGCAGTATGGCCGGCCGCGGCGGCGAGACAAGCGGCCACCCCGCCGCTGGCCCGGGAAGGGGGGAAAACCGGGATTGCCCGCGAACGCCGGCCGCGGGCAGGATGACCGGGCGGGGAAGGAATCACGCGGTGCGCCGCCGCATCAGGGAGGACGCCATGACCGAAACGCGCGACGACTGTGCCCTGATCGTGGAACGCGGGCCCGGCTGGCTGTTCGTGCGGCTGGTCGACCCGCCCCCGCCCGCGACGGCGGATCCGACGGTGAGAGTCCGTGGCGGCGGCGGCGCCCTCGCCGAACGGGTCTGGGAACTCCTGCGGGCGCATCACGCACACCGGCTGGTGCTCGAATGCGACGGCTGGACCGACCGCAGCGCCCCACTCACCGGTGCGATCGCGGCCCTGACCGACCGGATGCGCGACGGGGACTGTACGATCCGGCTGTGCGGTGTCCCGGAAACGGTCCGGGTGGCCCTCGCAGCGGACCGATCGCTGCCCTCGCTCCCGTGTTTCGCCAATCGGCGCGACGCGGTCGATGGGCGATTGCCGGACCAGCAACCGCACGGTGGATGAAGCCGCCACCCCGACCGCCGGCTCGAGACGTCGATCACCCCGTGTTGGCATGACGATGACGGCGATCCTCCGCACGATCGGCAAGCTGGGCCAGCTGATCGGCCTCGGGCTTCCCGTGATGGCGGTGATGCTGCAGTTGGGAAACGCCATCAGCGCGAGTCGCATGCTCGCGATGTTGCTCACCGCCGTCTGTTGTTTTTGGATCGGCCGGATCGTCGAGGGCTATGGTGGCTCCGACGGCAACGCCCCCTGACCTGCGCCGCACACCGATGCTGTACCCGCTTCCGCTCCAACCTCTCTACCGTCGCTATCTGTGGGGAGGCCGCGGATTCGCCACGGCCCTCGACCGCGCTCTGCCCCCTGGCGACGACTACGCCGAGTCGTGGGAACTCGTCGACCGGGACGGCGATCAGAGCGCCGTCGCAGCCGGCCCGCTCGCCGGCCGTTCGCTGTCGTCGCTCCGGGACGAATACGGTGCCGCGCTCCTCGGCCGCCACGGCCACGCGCGGATCCCGTTGTTGTTCAAGTTCCTCGACGCGCGCCACGATCTCTCCGTGCAGGTGCATCCCGACGACGACCGGGCCGCGCGCCTCGTCCCGCCCGACCGAGGGAAAACCGAAGCCTGGTACGTGATCGACGCCGCGCCCGGCAGCCGGATCTACGCCGGGCTCGGCGACGGTGTCGGTCGTGACGAGCTCGCGGCGGCGCTCGCGGCCGGCCGCTGTGGCGACGTGCTGCACGCCTTCGAGCCACGCCCGGGCGACTGCGTGTTCATCCCGGCCGGCACGGTGCACGCGATCGGCGCCGGGTTGCTCGTGGCGGAGATCCAGCAGTCGAGCGACGTCACCTATCGGCTCCACGACTGGAACCGCACCGGACCGGACGGCAGACCGCGGGCCCTCCACCTCGATGCCGGTCTCGATGCGGTGACGCGTTTCGGTCCGGTCGGGCCGGTCATCCCGAGACCCCTCGCCGATCCGGCCACGAGCCGTCTCGTCGAGTGCCCCTATTTCGTCTTCGACGACGTGCACACGTGCGGGCCGTGGCGCGTCGGGGGCGACGACGCCTTCCACGTGATCGTCGTCCTGTCGGGTGCCGTTGCCTGGCCGCCGCAGTGGGGTCTGCCCCCGCTGCGCCGCGGCACGACCACGCTCGTGCCGGCGGCGATCGGACCGCAGGTCATCGTGCCCTGCGACGGCCAGCCTGCGCACTTGTTGCATGTTGCCCTGCCCGCGGCCTGAAGACGGGTCCGGTCGGCCGCCAGCCCCACGGCAGCCAACCGGGGTTGGGACGCGACCGCGGGCCGGCTAAAGTCCGCCCCGCCGCCCACGAGGCCCCGCTTCATGCCCAGGCTCGCCGCCACAGCCTTCCTGATGATCGCCGTCGTCGGCGGGGCAGGGGGCTGCGCATCGCTCGGCCGTCCGCAGTGGCTCGAGCCCGGCCCGGCGCGGAACCAGCAGCGCAAGGCGGTGCGTTTCGACCCCTATCTCCAGAACGACATCGGCCCCTACGCCTTCCGCATGCCCCTCATGGACGGCAGTCGTCCCCGCGACTTCATCGAGCCGGTGCCGGAGGTGCGGCGTTCTCGCTGGTGGTCGCCGGTCCGCTGAGCGTCGCGATGGCGGGACGGGCGATGGGCCGACCTGGGTGGCCGTGCCCGGCAACGGCGATCCGCTCCAGCCGCCGACGTGTATGATCGCCGGAGGGCGGTCCCGCCCGGCCCGACTCCCTTCCCCCCGGACTCCTCCTGTGGCCCGCGAACCCCGCCGTCCCGTCCGCCGCGACCCTCCCTCACGCATCACGTCCCGCCGGCCGCCGCGGGCGCGACCCGGCCCGCCCGCCGACGACACCGTCAGGCGACGCCGCCCGACGGATGGATCCGTGGGGGAGCGTTTGCAGAAAGTGCTCGCGGCCGCCGGCATCGGCAGCCGCCGGGCGTGCGAGGAGTTGATCACCAGCGGCCGTGTGGAGGTGGACAGGATCGTCGTCTCCACGCTCGGGACCCGCGTCGATCCCGTCCGCCAGGAGATCCGCGTCGATGGCGAGCGGCTGCCCGATCCCCGCCGCAGCGTCTACGCCGTCTACAAGCCGGTCGGTGTCGTCACCACGAACTTCGACCCCGACGGACGTCCGCGCGTCGTCGACCTCGTGCCCGGAGACCAGCGCCTGTTCGCGGTCGGACGGCTCGACCGGATGAGCGAGGGTCTGATCCTCGTCACCAACGACGGCGAGTTGGCGAATCTCCTCGCCCACCCGCGCTACGGTGTCGAAAAGCGCTATCTCGTGCAGGTCGCCGGGGTGCCGTCGCCCGAGACGATCGAGCACCTGCGCCGGGGTGTCGGCCTCGCCGAGGGGACCGCCCGCGCGCAGCACGTGTTCCTGCGTTCGCAACACAAGCAGAGCGCCGTCCTGGAGATGGTGCTCGACGAGGGGAAGAATCGCGAGATCCGCCGGATGCTGGCCCGCCTGGGGCACAAAGTCCACCAACTCAAGCGTGTGGCCGTCGGCTCGCTGACACTCGGCGATCTGCTGCCCGGCGAGTCGCGGCGGCTCACACCGGCCGACGTCGAAGCCTTGCGGCGCCATGCGATCGCCCACGGCGCCGATCGCGCGACGGAAAGCCCGCGGCGGCCACCCGGGCGCGGGCGTTTCGACCGCGAGCGTCCACCACGTGGCGGTGGGCGTGGCCCCGCGGGCGTGGGCGGTGGCGAGCGCCGTGGCCGCGGCGCACGACCCGGCGCGCCGCGCCCGGGCGGGCGTGCAGACCTGGGAGCCCGTGGCGTCGCCAGGGGCGGCGCGGGTGCACGCGCCGGCACCGGTGGGCAAGCGGATCGCCCCGCCGATGGCGCGGCGCGGCTGCCCCCGCGACGGCCGCGGCCGACGGGTCCGGCGGCAGGCGATGCCGTGCCGGGAGGCGGCGGACGACGGCGCCGGCCCGGCAAGGCCTCGTCGTGGAGGAAGCCTCGTGGCGAGTGATGCGCACGCCGCCCCCGGGGTTCCCTCCGTCTGCTATGCGGACCAGGCGCGCATCGAGCGGATGCGGATCGTCGCGCGGCGGGCTGTCGGCACGCACACGCACCGCATCCGCGTGGAATGGCCGACGCTCGCGGGACGATGGCGACCCGGACAATTCGCCATGGTGCGGATCGCCGATCGGATCGATCCACTTCTGGCCCGCCCGCTGGCGATCTACGAAACCTACGCCTCGGCCGGGGCCCACGACCCGGACGGTGACGTTGCCGACCGGAGGTTCGCCGACTTCCTCTATCTCGCCCACGGCAAGTTCACCCGCGCGCTGTCGGTTCTCGAACCCGGTGCCGAACTCGAACTGTGGGGTCCGCTGGGCAACGGATTCCGACTGCCGGACGCGATCGACCACCTCGCACTCGTCGCCGGGGGCATCGGCCAGACGGCGCTGCTCGCGCTGGGACGAGCAGCGCTGGCCGCCGGCACGTCACGCGTGACACTGTGTTGGGGAGCGCGCGAAGCCGGAGCGTTGGCCGACCACGACGATTTCCGGCGGTCGGGGATCGAGACGCACCTGGCGACGCTCGATGGGTCGAGCGGCCTGCGGGGCACCGTGGTCGACCTGCTCGATCGACTGTTCGCCGACGGCGGGACGCGTTCCGGGGACGTCCCCGGTCACGTCGCCTGCTGTGGGCCGGAACCGATGATGGCCGCCGTGGGACGGTGGTGCGGCGCCCGCGGAATCGGCTGCTCGGTGTCTCTCGAGACGCCGATGGCCTGCGGGATCGGCATCTGTTTCTCGTGCGTGGCGCCGATCCGCGACGCCACGGGAGGCTGGGACTACCGCCGCACCTGCGTCGAGGGGCCGGTGTTCGACGCTCGCGATGTGGTGTGGCCAGACTGATCGCCGGTGGCCACACTGGTCGCTGGAAGCCACGCTCGCAGCCAGTGTGGCCGCCGTACGGGCGTCGTCCGGCCGACCACTCGCGACCCGCCGCGCGATCGGGCGGGGATCACTCGGCGCCCGCCGCGACCTTGCCGCCTGCCGCGACCGTGCCGCCTGCCGCGACCGTTCTCCTCAGTGCTTCGCCTTGGTCGTTGCCTTACGCCCGGCCGGCGCCGCCGCGCCGCCGCGCGATGCCGTGAGGATCCTCGACGACAGCCGCGACTTGATCCGGGCGGCGCGATTCGGATGGATCGTGCGCGACGAGGCAGCCTGGTCGGCCTTCTTCGAGACCAGCTTGAATTGCTCCCGTGCCTCGGGCACTTTGCCCGCCAACAGCAACTCGAGCAGACGACGCACGTGGGTCTTGATCTCCGATTTGGTCGCCCGATTCCGTTCGCGGCGGACGATGTTCTGGCGGAGACGTTTCTTGGCGCTGGCCGAATGGGGCATCGGAGTTCTTTCGTGGGACGGTGTGCCGGTCACGATCCGGCGGTGTCGGACCCACCTTTATCCTTCACCGAACTCAACTTGTCCAGCCGCTGCGCCACGTCGCGGTAGCCAAAATCGATCCCGGCCAGGGTCGAGAGGTGCTTGCGAGCGGCATCGACATCCCCCATGCCGGCCGCGAGAACGCCCGCCCTGTAGAGGGCGCGCTTGCGCTGTTCCGGCTCCCGGTCGGTGAGCGTTTCGAGGGCGAGGACGTAGTTCCGCATCGCCAGATCGTACTGGCGTATCGACTGAAAACACTCCCCCAGCTCGAGGGCGACGACGCCTTTTCGTCGGGCGTCGTGCTGGAGCACCTCCTGGAATTGCTTGATCGCCTCCGGGACATTCCTCGCGGCCTTGAGCCGAAGCCCGAGTTCGTAGCGAAACGCGGTGTTCTCCGGGTAGCGCTCGCAGCGGGCCGCGAAGATCTGCACCTCGAGTTTGGCGTGTGCCGCACGCACGTGGTCGAGGGTCTGGCGCGCTTCGGGGGTGGCGTCCGATGCGGCCCGTTTTTCGGCGATCATCACCCGTTGTCGCGACCAACGGATCTGGCGGTCCTCCACGTGTTCGCGGATCTTGAGATCGCCGCCCGAGGCCGCCAACGCCTGTTCGAGGATCTTTTCAGCGCCGGCCGTGTCGTTGGCCTGCTCGAGCAAATCGGCCAGTTCCAGGTAGGGTTCGGTCTCCGTCGGCTTCGCCGCAATCGCTTTGCGCAATTCGGTGGCGCGGTCGGGCACCGACGCCGCTTCCGCGGCCGCGCCGAGCCGTGGCGCGGCGACGCGTCCCGACATCCCCTGACCGGCGGCGATCGTCTTCTCCACCTGAAGGCGGGCGATCTCCCGTTCCGACTCCTCCGCCATTCCCTTGAGCGGCGCGAGGCGCACCCAGCAGGCGATCGCCTGATCGAAATTGCCCATCTCGGCGGCGAACGCGGCACACTGCCGGTTCACCTCGATGTCGGTGGGCGCCGCGTCGAGGGCGGCACGGAGGTAGACGCCCCGCGTCTCCTGGTGCCCGAGATGCCCGCAGGCATCGGCCATCCCCAGCAGGCAGGGCACGTCGTAGGGATTGGCCTTGAGGATCTCGACGCCGATTTTGACGACGTCGCGGTACTGCCCGGCGGCCGCCGGCTTCTTCAGGCTCCCCGCCTTCGACCCGCCGCCGAGAAACGACGACAAGCCGCCCGCCTTCCGTGGCGGATGCTTCTTGCGTAGGACGCCCAGATAGCTCTGCAGGTACAGCGCGCTGGCGGGGTCGCCGATCACGCAGGCGGCGAACATTTCCGCGGCATAGTCGGCGTTCGCGGCCGCGTTCTGCGTGCCCCGTTGAAACGTCTGCTGGAGCCGGGATCGCTCCGAAGTCGACGGTGGCGACGGCGGTTCCGGCTCGTTGGCCATGGGGTGCCAGGCGACCTTGCGGCCGCGGTGGCGGCCAATACGGGACGACGGCCCGTACGTCCGCCGTGAATCGACGGTCACCGCCCCCGCGAGCCATTAGAGTGTAGTAGCGGCGACGCACCGCCTCAATCCGTGCCGCCACCGACCGCCGGTTCACGCGACGCTTCCCAGACGATCGTGCCGCCATCCCCCGACAGTCCCGACGCCCTCCCGACGGTCGTTCCCGCACGCGGGAGGGTGTCGTTCGTGGGCGCAGGCCCGGGCAGTCCCGACCTGCTCACCCTGCGCGCCGTGGCCCGCCTCCGCGAGGCCGACGTGGTGGTGCACGATCGCCTCGTGCCGATGGAACTGCTCGCCGCGGCGGTCTCCGCCCGCTTGCTTCCGGCCCCGCGCGGCGGCGAGGCGGTCGGAGACGACGACCCTGGAGCGGTGACGGGACGCCTCCTGGTGCGGTTGGCGCACGAAGGCGCACGCGTGGTCCGGCTCAAGGGGGGCGATCCCGGCGTCTTCGCCCGCCTCGTCGAGGAGTTGCAACCGGTGCGCGATGCGGGCATCGACTGGGAGATCGTTCCCGGGGTCACCGCCGCACTCGCCGCCGCCGCCGCCGCCGGACTGCCACTCACCAACCGCGCGGCAGCCTCCAGCCTGACGTTCATCACCGGCCACGGCCGACGCGCGGATCCCTCCCGGGTCGATTACGCCCTGTTGGCCCGCTTGCCGGGCACGCTGGCGGTGTACATGGGCCTCGATCAGGCGCGGACGTGGGCCGGCGCACTGCTCGCGGCGGGTCGGCCGCCGTCGACGCCGGTCACGGTCGTGAGCCGCGTCGGCTGGCCCGACCAACACGTCGATTCCTCCGACCTCGCCGGTTGCGCCGCCGGGATCCTCGACGAACGGTGCGCGCCCCCGGCGATCGTGCTGGTGGCGATGACGGCGGAACCGGCGCCTCCCGGACCGCTCGCCGGCCAGACGATACTCGTGACGCGGCCCGCGGGGCAGTCGGGGGACTTGGTACAGGCGCTGGCCGAGCAGGGTGGCACGGCGATCGCGCTGCCGCTTGTCACCATCGGACCGCCGCCCGACCCCGCCGCCTTCGACACCGCGCTGCGCCGTGCCGACGGGTACGACTGGATCGTGTTCGTGAGCACCAATGCGGTCGCCGCGTTCCGCGATCGCCTGCGTGCCCTCGGCTGCGATGGACGATCGCTCGGCACCGCCCGGATCGCCGCCATCGGCTCGGCGACGCGGGCCGCCCTCGAGGATGCGGGATGGCGGTGCGATCTGCAGCCCGACGACGAGCGGTCGGAAGGGCTGCTCGCCACGCTCGCCGGCAGCGTGCGCGGCGGACGCTTCCTGCTCCTCCGCGCGGATGCCGGACGCGACGTGTTGCGCGAGGGACTGCGGCGTTCGGGCCACCACGTCGACGAGGTGGCCGCCTACCGTGCCGTGCCGCTGGAGGCACTGCCGCCCGGGATCGCCGCCGGAATCGACCCCCATGGTATCGACTGGGTCACGGTCACCAGCGGCAGGATCGCCGAGGCGGCCTGCAGGCTTCTCGGCCCGCAGCTCCGCCGCTGCCGGGTCGCGAGCATCAGCCCGGTGACATCCGCGGTCCTGCGCGGCCACGGCATCGAACCGGCCGCCGAAGCCGACCGGCCGACCACGGCGTCGCTCGTCGGTGCGATCGTCACCGCCGTCAGGAACGGTACCGGGCACGACGATTGAATCTGCCGTCCATACGGGAACGGACCGGCGCCTTGAAGGAGGCGCCGGCGGGGACCGATACCACTCCTAGGTCGATGGCCCGTCCACGGGGCCGACTCCCCGCACCCCGGGATCCACCCCCCAATGACCCGTTCTTTGCCCCCCGCGACGGTGGTGATCTGCCATCGTCTCGCCGAGGACACGACCCCCGAACAACTCGCCGCCCGTGACGCGCTCGCCACGAAGGAAGGGGTGACGGTGACCTGGGCCGTGAGCCTCGGCCTCCCCGGCGGCTTGGGAGCCGGCGTCGATCGTGGGGTGCCGATCCGGGCGGTCGCCGACGATGCCGATTGGTGGACGTCGCGCGGCGTGCTGCGCGACCGGCTCAAGCGTGTCGCCCACGAGCTACCCGGGATCGACACGCTGGTGGTCGGCGACGGCCGGGCGATCGACCATCGCGACGTCCTCCGCGACCACGGCATCCGCGTCGTCTGCAGCGACCGCTTCAGCGACGCGCCGCGCGGATCACGGCGTCCCGCCCCGGCTGGATGGGCGTGCCGCAGTCTCTGTTGGGGACTGTGGGAAGTGGCGCTGTCGACACCGCATCGCGGCATGATGGACCGGCTGACCGGACGTGCCGGCGACCCGCGTCCGCTGCCCGGAGGCCTCACCGTGCTCGCGTCGGGCGATCGCCCCGGTGCCACGCCGCTCGACCGGCTCGTCCACCTCGCCGGGCGGTGGGCGATGCGCGGCGAGGGGAATTCCGTGGTCCTCGGCGACGTGGCCCGCCTCGTGGCGACCGCGGGAGGCGGCGGCGCCGGTTCGGTCCTGCGGGCGGCGTGATCGGCTCAGCCGCGGTGGCCCGGACGAACGACCGCGCGGCAAGGGCGGCCGCGTCGCACGGGCGGCATGGCTTCCCGCCGCTTATGGACGGGCTTTCTCCACGACCGACCAACTCAGATACGCCAGGATCAGGCTGGCGATGACGAACGCGACGTCGAGTCCGACGCTGACTCGCTGGAAGGGGAACCCGGCGGCGAGATCGGCGAGGAATAGAATTCCGACCAAACCCGAGACGACCATCCCGGTCAGAGGCAGCAGTTTCGTCACCGGGTTCGTGCTCCGCGACCACCCACGGGAACCGGACTTTTCCGGCCCACTACCATAATCGACCGCCGGGAGACCGCCATCCACCGGCCGTTTCCCCGCCGTTGGAACCGGCGACCCACGCCCGGTCTCCCCGGCTCGACGAGGTCCGCCCCGCATCCCCCGCCGGAGGAACACGCGTGCCCCCCCCCGTCGCCGCCCCGACCGCCGTCTACACCGGATCCTTCGATCCGATCACCCTCGGGCATCTCGATGTCATCGAACGGGCGAGCCGCATCTTCGCGGCGGTGGTCGTGGGGGTCGGCATCAATCCCGACAAGCAACCATTGTTCGCCATCGACGAACGCGTCGACCTGGTGCGGGCCGCGACCGCGCACCTCCCCAATGTGCGCGCCCAGCCGTTCGCCGGACTGTCGGTGGTGTTCGTCCGTGAACAGGGTGCGAGCGTCATGCTACGCGGCATCCGCTCGTTGACCGACATCGAGGCGGAGTTCACCATGACGTTGGCCAACCGCAATCTCGATGCGGGCATCGAGACGGTGTTCCTGATGGCGGCGGCGGAGTACTCGCATATCTCGGCGTCTCTGCTCAAACAGATCACGCCGCTCGCTGACGACACCGCGTTGGCGAGGTTCGTCCCGCTGCCCGTCGTGCGGGCGCTGCGGGCGAAGCTGTCGGCGAAGGAAGGCGGCGGCCGGGCGCCGGGCTGAGCCGATCAATTGAGGCCACCGCGGCCGCCTCCCGCCTCGAAATGCTGGCGGAGGTAGCGGGCGCGTTCGATCTTCTCGTCGGTCCCTTCGAGCTGGACACCGCGGATCTTCTGCAGGTGCGCCGGTTGGGTACGGACCAACAGCGAGTTGATGTCGGCGACCTGCACGTCTCCGATCAGTCCGAGCAGCACTCCCATCCTGACCCGCGACAACAACTGCATCGCCTCCTCGACCTTGATCGTCTGGGCGGTCCGCAGGATGCCGTACGCGCGACTCACCTGGTCGTGGACGTTCTGCTGCGTCTCCCGGACGAGGAACTCCCGCGCCCGCCGCTCATACTCGATCACCACCGGCACGACGTCTCCGACCTGCTGGAGCAGCTCCTCTTCGGTGCGGCCGAGGGTCGTCTGGTTGGAAATCTGGTAGAAGTCGCCGAGCGCCTGCGACCCCTCGCCGTACAAGCCGCGAACCGCCAGCGAAATCTTCTGGAGGCTGCGGAACACCTTGTCGATCTGCCTGGTGATCACCAGCGCGGGCAGGTGAAGCATGACGCTGACCCGGATCCCGGTACCGACGTTGGTGGGGCAGGCGGTGAGATATCCCCAGCGCTCGTGGAACGCGTAGGGAACCACCCGCTCGATCTCGTCATCGACCGATCGGATCTGGTCCCACGCGCCGTGGAGATCGAGCCCACTGTGCAGGCACTGGATGCGGAGGTGATCCTCCTCGTTGATCATCAGGCTGACCTGCTCACGGGCATCGATGGCGACGCCACGGGCCCCCTGGGCATCGGCATGTTCGCGGCTGATGAGCTGGCGCTCGACGAGGAGCCGGCGATCGACGTCCTCGAGCCGGCCGACGTCGATGTAGTCGAGAGCGCCGCCGAGCGGTACCGATGCGATCCGCTCACGGAGGAGCCGTTCGACATCGGCACGATCCTGGGTCGACGCGCGGTTGACGAACGGATAGTGCGCGACGTTGCGAGCCAGGCGCACGCGGCTGCTCATCACGATGTCCGACTCGGGACCCGTGCCGCGCAGCCACTCGCCGACGGATTCGGTCAGTGTCTCGAGTTTCATCGCACGAACCCCCGTTCCACGCGCCCCGTGTCAGCACCCCACCACACCGACCCCGGCCATGTCCAGGCACCGCGCGGGACCACCCGCCGAACGCGGGTCCCGCCGAGCGCGGGTCATCGTGTTTCCTCGTCGCCGCGGCACCGCGGCGCCAGCCACCGCTCCTCCACCGCACGAATCGCATCGCGATGCTCGCGGGCGTCTTCATAGCGCTCGTCGGCGATCGCCATCTTCAGGGCGCGGCGCATCCCGATGACCGCCGTCAGCCCGGCGGTGCTCTCGGGAAGTCGATCGGCGCCGACGTGTTCCGCCGCGGCCACCGCCACCCGACTCGGCCGCCGGCCGGTGTGCGTCGTCGCGCCGTGGATATTGGCGATCAGCGGTTCCAGTTCGTTCTCGAATTGCTCGTAGTCGTGGGGGCAACCCAGGCGCCCCTGATTGCGGAACTCGAAGAACGTGATGCCACACATCTCGCACTCGCGCTGGTCGATCTGCGCCAACTCCTCGGCCGTCTGGCCGACCCCCAGCGGCACCATCCCGCCTCCCTTGCCCCCTTCGCCACCCCCCGACTCGGCCTGGTTCAGATACGTCCGCGCGTGCTCTTCGCAGAGATGGATCTCGCGGACACCGCCTTCCTCCAGTTCGGTGATGTGGAACACCGCCTGACTGTCGCACTGCTGGCACTTCATCCGCGGCGTACTCCTCGGTCGGCGGCGGGCACGCATCGACCGTTGCTCGCCATCGACATGATATACGGCGGGTCGTTGACGGTGGTGGAGCAGCATCCCGCCGGCGACGGGCGGCACATGCGCCGGGGGAGTTGACCAGACCACCCGCCGCAGAGTCTGTTGACAGACAGAGGGTTTTCGGTCGGCGGCTCGACTTCCCGGCAGGCCACGATGCATCGTTCCGATCCCGCAGATCGCCCGCCGCCCCCCCCGGATGCCGCCCGGCCGGAAACGATGCGTCCGCCGTCGGGTCGGCCGGACACCGGGACCGAGGTCCATCATCCCGATCGGAGACGGGTCGAGGATCTCGCGCGTCACCATCGCTTCGTGCCCGTCTACCGCAGGCTGCTCGCGGACGGACTCACCCCCGTGACCGCGTTCCGGCGGCTCGATGCCGGCGCGTGCGGGTGCCTGTTCGAGAGCGTCGTCGGCGGTGAACGGGTGGGCCGTTACAGCTTTCTGGCCGCTGATCCGTTTCTGCGCCTCGAGGCCCGGCGCTCGACCGTCCGCATCATCCGCGGCACGGATGCCGAGACGATCGATTCCGACGATCCGCTCGGTGAGTTCGAGCGCCGGATGGAGGCCTTTCGGCCGGCCCGCCTGCCGGAGTTGCCGCCCTTCGCCGGCGGTGCGGTCGGGTATGCCGCCTACGACTCCGTCCGCTACACCGAACGCCTCCCCGAACCACCTCCCGACGACCTCGGCCTGCCCGACGTCAGCTTCGCCTTCTTCGATCGGATCGTCGTCTTCGACCATGTCACCAAAACCCTCGACGTGATCGTCATGGCCGACACGGCGGTATCGGGTGGGGCGTCGACGGCCCGGGAAGAGGCCTGCCAACGCATCGACGCGACGATCGACCGCCTCTTCACACCCGACGACTGGCCGCCGCCCGCCGACGTCGGACCACGCGCGCTGCCGCCCGGGCGGATCGCCGAACTAGCCAGCCATTTTTCCCGCGACGCCTTCCTCGCCGCGGTCAACCGCGCCATCGAATACATCCGTGCCGGTGACATCTTCCAGGTCGTTCTCAGTCGGCGCCTCGACATTCCCTTCACGGCGCCCCCGCTCGAGCTGTACCGCACGCTGCGCGTCGTCAATCCGAGCCCGTTCATGTTCTTCCTGCGGCTCCCCGAGGTGACGCTGGTGGGGAGCTCGCCGGAGATCATGGTCCGCTGCATCGACGGCGTCGTCACCGTGCGGCCACTCGCCGGCACCCGGCCGCGCGGCCGGACCCCGGAGGAGGACGAGTCGCTCGCCGCGGGACTGCTCGCCGATCCCAAGGAGCGTGCCGAGCACGTGATGCTCATCGATCTTGGTCGCAACGACGTGGGGCGCGTGGCCCGGGTCGGTTCGGTGACCCTCACCGACGTGATGTCGATCGAACGCTACAGCCACGTGATGCACCTCACCAGCAGTGTGAGCGGCCGACTCGCCGAAGGCCGCACCGCCTTCGACGCACTCAAGGCCAGCCTGCCGGCCGGGACGGTATCGGGCGCCCCCAAGATCCGCGCGATGGAGATCATCGACGAACTCGAACCGCGACGACGTGGTCCCTACGCCGGCGCGGTGGGGTACGTCGACTTCGGCGGGACGATGGACACCTGCATCGCCCTCCGCACCGTGGTGCTCGCCAACGGGATGGCCCACGTCCAATCGGGTGCGGGAATCGTGGCCGACAGCGTGCCGGAACAGGAATTCGACGAGACGGTCAGCAAGGCCACCGGCTTGGTCGTGTCGATCGACATGACCATGGCGCGAGCCTGCGGCGCGCGATGATCCGGGTCGAAGCCGTCGGCGTCGACGTCGGTGGCGTGCGCGCGATCGATGGCGTCACGCTGGCGATCGGGCCGGGCGAGGCGTGGGCGCTGATCGGCCGCTGTGGCTCGGGCCGTTCGACCCTGCTCGCGGCGATCGCCGGAACGATTCCGCTCGCCGCCGGCGACGTCGTGATCGAAGGCGTCTCGCTCAACGACGATCCCCGCAGCTACAGACGCCTCGTCGGCTACGTTCCCGCAGGCCTCGTCGCCTGGCCCGCGATCCGGGCCGGCGATTTCCTCGAACTGTTCGCCGCCGAAGGGGGGCTCGCGGGAAAGCCGCTCGCTGCAGCGGTGGAGCGCGGGCTGGCAGCGGCCGGCTTGAGCGGCGGAGCGCAGGTGCGCGTCGACCGTCTGCCCGACGGTGCGGCGAAACGTCTGCTGGTCGCGAGGGCGCTGCTGTTCGACCCGCGCGTGCTCGTCCTCGACGACCCGTTTCGCGCCCTCGACCCGGCGGAGCGACGCGACGTGGAACGGCTGATCGCCGACATGATGCTGGTCGATCGCTGCATCGTCGCCGCCTGCGACGACGGCGTGGTTCCGTCCGGCTGGACGCATCTGGCCTTGGTCGCGTCGGGCCGCCTCGTGCGGCAGGGCGTCGCCACACCCGAGGGATTCGGCGCGCGCCGTTACCGTGTGCGTTTCGCCGTGCCCGGTCGCGCCGACGAGGCGGTCGCCGTCTTCGGCTCGGGGCCATCGGTCCGGGCCGTCGATCCCGACACCGTCGAGGCGTCGCTCGCCGGCTCCGCCGCCATCGCCGCCGCGGTGGCCACACTGGTCGACGCCGGGATCGTGCCCAGCGGCGTCGGGTACCATCCAGCCTGGTCGGCCCAGTGGCTCGAGGACGACCTAGAACCCGCTGGCGATTGACCCACCCGGGGCCAGCGGCTGATCATGGCACGGTCTCCGGGCACGCTGCTGG
>JBJSXB010000242.1:0-7711 GCA_046086245.1 Planctomycetaceae bacterium
GCCTCGGTGGGCTGGAAAACCTTCACTACGCCCGCGAGCTCGCCGAGCGCGGCATCGTCTGCCTCGTGCCCGACTATCCGTCGTTCGGCGAATACCCCTATGACTTCAAGGGTCCGGCCCACGGACATGCCAGCGGGAGCATCAAGGCGGTTTGGAACAACCTCCGCGCGGTCGATCTGCTCGTGGCACTGCCGGAGGTCGACCCTGCCCGGATCGGCGTGATCGGCCATTCGCTCGGCGGCCACAATGCCCTGTTCACCGCCGCGTTCGACGAGCGGATCGTGGCGGTCGTCACGAGCTGTGGCTTCACGCCATTTCCCGACTACTACGGTGGCGCGGTGAAGGGCTGGACGAGCGACCGCTACATGCCGCGGATCCGCGACACCTACGGCCTCGACGCGGCGCGGATCCCGTTCGACTTCCCGGAGCTCGTCGCCGGGCTCGCGCCGCGGGCGCTGTTTTCCAATTCACCCGTCGGCGACGACAACTTCGCCGTCGGCGGCGTCGGCCGGGCGTTCGCCGAGGCACTTCCCGTCCACCGGCTGTTCGACGGTGAGCCGGGCGTGGCACCGGTCGCCGAGCGTCTCGTCCTCGAGACCCCGACCTGCGGCCACGACTTTCCCCCGGTCGTCCGCCGCCGCGCCTACGAGTGGCTCGAGCGCCGCCTGGCACCGCGCTGAGCGGCTTCGGCCCCACCCTCGACACCATCCACCCCCGGTTGGCCAGCGGAAAACCGCGCGGGTGGACATTTTCCGACAATCCGTGGATCCTCTTTTCCATCCGGCCGAACGGGCGGTCCATGCCCCCGCTCCGCCGCCCGCACGCCCCCTCGAGGAACGTCTCCCCATGCTTCGCGTCGCCCGCTGTTCGTCGATCCTCCTCCTCTGGCCAGTCGCGCTTGCGATCCTCGGCGCACCGCTTTCGCGCGGCGACGAGGCCGCGACCGACTCGGGGACGGCCGCCCCCTCGCACGCCGATGCCGACTCCGCCGAGCACCTCAAGCTGCTCGTCCGGCCGCTCACCAAGGAGGAGCTCGAGGAAGCCGCCGGCGTGTGGCGCGACCGGCTCAAGCAGAAGGTCGCCGAGATCAGCGCTTTGAGTCTGTCCAACAAGCAGGCCAACGCCGACGCCGCCGAAGCCGCCAAGGAGGCCCCGTCGGAGGCCGCCGAGGTGCGCGAAAAGGTGCAGGATAAGGTCCAGGAGGATGCCGAGACGATCGCCAAGCTCCAGGAGGAGCGCACGCTGCTCGGCGACCAGCTCCGCGTCGTCCTCGACGAGTGGGAGAAGAAGGGGGGCGATCCGGCCGATTTCCGCCTCTACGCCACCGCCGTCAGCGGCCTCGAGATCGACGTCAAAGACACGGCCACGGCGTTTACCGTCGTGAAAAACTGGCTGTTGTCCGACCAGGGGGGCATCCGCTGGGCGTGGAACATCGTCAAGTTCGTCGCGATCCTCGTCGGCTTCTGGATCCTGTCGCGGCTGCTCGCCGGGATCACCGGCCAGGCGCTGGCCCGGATCAAGGGGGCCTCGTCGCTGCTGCGGACGTTCATGGTGTCGTTCATCCGCCAGGCGACGATGCTCGTCGGGCTGGTGGTGGCGGCGTCGGCGCTCGAGATCAACGTCAATCCGATCCTCGCTCTGATCGGCGGAGCCGCGTTCGTGATCGGGCTGGCGTTGCAGGGCACGCTCGCCAATTTCGCCCACGGGCTGCTGATCCTCGCCTACCGCCCGTACGACGTCGGCGACGTGATCGATGCCGGCGGCGTGAGCGGGATCGTCGACTCGATGAACATGCTGGCGACGAAGATCCGCACGTTCGACAACAAGATCATGATCGTCCCCAACAGCAAGATCGGCGGCGACACGATCACCAACGCCTCGGCCAGCGACACGCGTCGCGTCGACCTGACGTTCGGCATCGGCTATGGCGACGACACCGACAAGGCCCAGGCGATCCTCGAGCGGATCCTCGCCGAGCATCCGCTGATCCTCAAGGACCCGGCCCCGGTCGTGAAGCTCCACCAGCTTGCCGATTCGGCCGTCAACTTCGTCGTCCGCCCGTGGACCAAGGGGGGCGACTACTGGACCGTCTACTGGGACGTCACCGCGGCAGTGAAGCGCGAATTCGACCGCGCGGGGGTGTCGATCCCCTTCCCCCAGCAGGACATCCACATCCACCAGGTGAAGGGTTGATGGCGATCGCGGCCTGAAGCCCGCGGGGCGCGATCACCGTGCCCCGTGCGCTGCGAACCATTCCCGCAGCCGCTTCCAGCCGTCCTCCGCCTGCGCCTTGCGGTAGGTGGGGCGGTAGTCGGCGTGGAAGCCGTGCGGCGTGTCGGGGTAGAGCACGATCTCGTGACCCCCGCCGGCGGCAGCGAGCGCCGCGCGCATCCGCTCGACCGTGTCGTTGGGGATCCCGCCGTCGGCGCCGCCATAGAGGCCGAGGACCGGGGCGTGGAGCGTGGCGGCGACGTCGATCGGATTGACGGGGTGGAGCTCGTCCGGCGGCGAGACGAGGCGGCCGTACCAGGCGACCCCCGCCTTGAGCGCGGGATTGTGGGCGGCGTAGAGCCAAACGATCCGTCCGCCCCAGCAGAAGCCGGTGATCGCGAGGCGGGCGGTATCTCCCCGCCCCTCGGCACCGGCCCACTTCACGGCCGCGTCGAGATCGGCCATCACCTGGCCGTCGGGCACCTTGGCGACGATCGGGCGGATCGCGCCGATGTCGGCGAGCGTCGCGACGTCCCCCTGGCGCACGTAGAGCTCCGGCGCGATCGCCAGATGGCCGAGCTTGGCGAAGCGCCGGCAGACGTCGCGGATGTGCTCGTGGACGCCGAAGATCTCCTGGACGACGAGCACGACCGGAAACGGCCCGCCGGCGGCGGGCGCGGCGCGGTAGGCGGGGATGGTGCCGTCGGCGACGGGGATCTGAACGACGCCGGCGTCGAGGCCGTCGGTGTCGGTGGTGATCGTCTGGGCGCCGATCGGCTGGACGGCGAGCGCGAATCCGGCGGCGAGCGTGGGCACCGCCCCACGGCGGCTGAGCGACGAGTCGGAGGCGGCGTGATCGGCCATGACGGGGCTCCGGGGGGGAAACGGTCGTGGATCGGGGGAATGACGGACGGGTCGGCGGGGCAGCCTACCGCAGCGCCGTCGCCGCGACAGCGAGGCGCGACAGGTCGGCGTCGGGGAGGGCACCGTGGAGGACGAGGACCGCGCGGAGCGGGAGCGTGGTCCCCGGCGCGAGCGTCGCGCCTCCCGGCTCGGCGGCGCCGTACGCCCGGCTCCCGAACGGATTGGCCAGCAGCCAGCCGGTGTCGCGCGCGTGGAACCGCCACGTCCGGCCGGCGCCGGGGATCACGAGCACGCCGACCCGTGAGCCGCCGATCTCCCCCGCCGCATCGACCCACGCCGCCGGCTTGCCGAACACCCCCTTCTCGTTCACGCCGCCGTGATCGGCCAGATAGCGGCCACCGCCGCGCGGCGCGAGGGATCCGATCAGGCGGATCCCCAAGCCCATCTCCTCGACGTCGCCGAACACGACCGGTTTTTCCGCGGCGGTGACCTCCCCTTCCCAGGTGACGACGCGCACCGGATGACCACCGAGCGCTCGGTCGGCGATCGTGATCCGCGACCGCTCGCGGCACACCACGGCCGACGTCGGCGTGTCGGTCGGGGTGTCGAGATACTCGCTCACGCACGTGAATACGGCCGTCCCGGCCGGGCCCTGATCGGGCGCGCAGGCGGTCACGCGCACGGCCGTCTTGTGGCGCCAGGGATCGGCGCCGGAGAGGTCGCTGAAGCAGAGCATCACTCCGGGATGCATCGTCTCATGGTCGGGCGCGTCGATCCCGGGCCGCGGCGGGCAGGGACGGGTGACGGGCTTACCACCGGGGCCGTGCAGGTCGCGCAGCGCCGGCCGGCCGATCGCCCGGTCGGCGAACACGAAGCTCGCGACCGGCTCGCCCCCATCCTCTTCGATGACGATCCGCTCCTCCTCGGCACGCGCCACGAGCTCGCCCGCCACTGCCCCCTGGGCAAGGCACGACACCGCTCCCCACGCCACGGCGCCCCGCACGACGAGGCCGACGATCGATCGCCGCTCGGCACGCGGCGCGGTCGGCCCCGTGCCCCCGGCGCAACGCTCCGACGATCGCTGCATCGTGTCTCCCCCGAAGGCATCGGTCACGGCGGTTTCTCCCGTCGCGCTGGTCATACCGCCACCCCCGCGGGGTGGTCCACCGTGATCCGCCGCGCGAACGCGGCGGTGAGCCACTCCGGCCGCGGATGGAGACCGGGATGAAACATGTGCCCGAGGAGCTCGGCGGCATCGACCAGCCGCGGGCCGGGGCGGCTGAGCAGCGCGTTGCCGTCGATCACGAACACCGTGCCGTCGCGAACGGCGGGCACCGCGCGAAATCCGGGCAAGCGCTCGAGCAGCGGCAGGTCGGCGCTCGCGCGGACGACGTCGAACCCGCAGGCGGCCACGACCACGATCTCGGGCGCAACGGCGACGACCTCGTCCCAGCCGATCACGCGCGACCGCTCCCCTTCCCTGCCGAGGAGATCGCGCCCCCCTGCCGCCGCCACGACCCCCGGGCACCAGTGCCCGGCCGAGAACAGCGGGTCGAGCCATTCGAGGACGACGACGCCGGCCGGCCGCGGAAGCCGCGCCGACCGCTCGCGCACCCGGTCGAGCCGGGCCTCGAGAGGGGCGACAGAAGCCGCGGCCCGCGCCCCCTCTCCGGCCGCCTCGGCCACCCGGCGCAGGTCGCCGACGACGTCGGCGAGCGTCGCGGGGGAGAGTGTGAGCAGCCGCGGGGGGCCGGGGAGCCGGGCGAGGGACCGGCGCACGTCGTCCTCGGCGACCGCGCAGACGTCGCAGAGCGACTGCGTGATCACGAGGTCGGGGCGCAGGTCGGCCAGGGCCCGGGCATCGAGCTCGTAAAGCGGTCGCGCCGCGGCGACGTGCTCGCGGACGACCGCGTCGATCGCGGCGCTCGTCGCTTCCGAGGGCATCAGCGACCGGGTGACGCGCGGCAGGGCCCGCACGGCGGCCGGATGGTCGCATTCGTGCGACACGCCGACGAGCCGGTCGCCGAACCCGAGGGCAGCGACGATCTCCGTCGCCGCCGGCACGAGGGACACGATCCGCATCGCCGGCCTCGTCGCGTTCATGGTGGTCCCGTCCCGACCTCGGCCACCAGCGCCGCCACCGCGCAAGCGACCGTGTCTTCGACCGTGCCGGCCCAGCGGAATGCCGGCCGGCCGTATTCATAGAGGAACGCGCCCCCCTCGTAGCCCCCCTCCTCCCAGACGCGACGCGAGGGAACGTAGGCGGCCATGTCGTCGGTGTAGCCGAGGACCCACGTGCCCCGGCCCCACTGCTCTTTGAACCGCAAGGCGTAGTCGACGACCGTCTCCCCTCCCATGCCGATCACCAGGGTGTCACCGAGCCGCCAGGCATGGAGCGGGTAGGGATAGGACGCCGCGAACGACTCCCCCGCCTCGCGTTGCGCCAGCAGCCGCTTTCCCCAGCGTGCCTTGATGGCGTTGGGGTCGATGGCGGCGGCGCGCAGGTCGTCGTCGGTGACGACGCGCTCGTAGTCGAGGTCAATCAATCGGAAAGCGGTCCGCAGGCGCGCGGGCACCGCCTCCAGCGGCCCGCGTAGCGCGTCCTCCACGCCGGCGGCGAGCATCGTGCCGTAGCGTTCGCAACGTTCGACGCTGCGGCGCGGGAGCGGGTTCTGGTCGCCGCCGCAGGTGTTGACGAACAGCGCCGTCGCGCCCGGGTGCGAGCGCTCGAGGGCCACCTGGGCGAAGCCGGGGTAGTCGCCGCAGTAGGTGGTGGCGGCGAGCGTCGTCGGATGGCAGGCGTAGCCGAAGAGGATCGCGTCGAGCCGGCCGTCGGGGCGGGTGACGGTGAGCACGGGCACGGTGTGGTCGGTGACGCCGCGGAGCGGTTCACCCCGGGCGAGCTTGTCGGGCACCTCGGCCTCGGGATTGTCGCGGCGGTTGACGGCGAACGTCGCCCGTCCGGCACCGACGCGGACCGTGGCGGGGGCAAGGGCGGCCAGTGCGTCGGCGACGAGCCCGACGCAGGTCTCCACGCACGCCGTCGTGTAGCGATCGACGAGCGCCTCCTGGGCCGGATCAACCGGGTAGTAGTCGACGAGATCGTCGCCGAGGCGGGGGCTGGAGTGGTTGTGCGAAAAGGCGAACATCACCCGCGCGCGATCGAGCCCGTGCGCCGCCGCCAGCCGCGCGAAGACGCGGTCGCTCATGCTCGCCGGCACCCCTTGGAAGTCGCTGGTGATCAGCACCGCCCGGCCGCCGTTGGCCGCCTCGAAGGCCAGCGCCTTGGCCCACAGGTCGTGGAGCTTGCCGTCGGGCACGCGCTTCGTGCCGTAGCCGGCCAGCCAGACCGGCTCCGTCGGCGTGATCACCCGCCGCGCCACGCCGACGCGCCACGTGGGCACGACAGGCTCGGCGGCTCCGGCATCCTCGACCGCCATCACGACGGCGAGCACCGCGGCCAGGAGAGGCCACCCGGCTCGACACGGCGCGCCCCGGCGCCGGCCCGCCGGCCGCACGCCGCACCCGGCACGTGCTTGCGATGTCGCCGATACAGGGCACCCCGCGCGGTCGGTGCCGTTCGCCGATCGAGTCACGGGCTTCATCTCCACTCGCTCTCGCCGCCGCGGCATGATACGGAACCGCCGCCACCGGCGCCCGCGCGCCGCGACGCGCTCCCGATGCCACGGCTACATTGGTCTAGTCCGGTGGACGCTGCCACGATCGCCCTTCTTCCCCGTACCTCGCCCGCCCCGATGCCGTCGACCACGATCCCCGTCGCCGTCCGGGCCGCGTTCGGTGCCCCCGATCAGCCGCTCCCGGCCGTCGGCCTCGGCCTCTGGAAGATCGACCGCGCCGCCGTCGGTGGGATCGTCGTCGAGGCGATCCGCGCCGGGTACCGTCATCTCGACAGTGCCTGCGACTACGGCAATGAGGCCGAAGTCGGGGAAGGCTTGGAGCGCGCCCTGCGCCAGCGCCTCTGCCGGCGCGACGAGCTGTGGGTGACCTCCAAGCTGTGGAACACCTACCACGAGCCGGAACGGGTCCGCCCGGCGCTCGAACGCACGCTCGCAGACCTGCGCCTCGATCACCTCGACCTGTACCTCGTCCACTTCCCGATCGCGCTGGAGTTCGTCCCGTTCGCGACGCGCTACCCGCCGGGTTGGTTCTTCGACCCGGCTGCGGACCGCCCGGCCCTGCGCCCCGCGCGCGTGCCCCTCGCCGACACCTGGGGGGCGATGGAGCGCCTCGTCGACGCCGGCCTCGTCCGCCGCATCGGCGTGTGCAACTACGGCGTCGGCCTGCTCCGCGAGCTGCTCGCGACGGCGCGGATCGCCCCGGCCGTCCTCCAGGTGGAGATGCACCCGCTGCTCGCGCAGCCGAGGCTGCTGCGCTTCTGCCGCGAGGCGGGGATCGCCGTGACGGCGTTCTCGCCGCTGGGTGCGCCGTCGTATGTGCCGCTCGGGATGGCGACCGATGCCGACAGCCTGCTCGGCCATCCGACGGTCATCGCGATCGCCGCGCGTGTCGCGCGGACTCCCGCCCAGGTCCTCCTTCGCTGGGGCGTGCAGCGCGGCACCGCCGTGATCCCGAAGACCGCGCGGCCGCACCGCCTCGCCGAGAACATCGCCCTGTT
>JBJSXB010000243.1:0-2869 GCA_046086245.1 Planctomycetaceae bacterium
GAGCCGGGGCGGGTCGGCGTTCGCCGCCACCCCGGGCGCGACCATCGCCAGTCCGATGCACGCCGTCGCGCATGCCCGCCGCACGCGGGTGAGACGCGGCGAGTCCCTCCGATTCGTGCCAGCCGCCCCGGCCGGTGGCGATGCCCGATGCGGCAGGCGAGCGGCCCTTGGCATCAGCCAGCACCTCGCCGCACCTTGACCACGAAGAAAAGAATCACCACAGTTCTCTCTTTTGGGGGGGGGTTGTATCTGTGAGGGGGGTATTGCTGTCATTCACGACAGGGTCTCACGCGGGTCCAATGCCTGTGTTGTACACCTTCCCCTGCAGAATCCCCCGCCGACCGCAGGCCATCCTGCCAGCCGTCGATCCTTTCCCGAGTGTCGAACCAGCATGTGTGGAATCTGCGGTGTCATAGGCGGCGATCCCGTCGCCGTCGCGCCGGCGGTGAGCCGCATGATGGATGCGATGGTCCACCGGGGCCCCGACGACCAAGGATACGAGGAACTGCCGCTCACGGCCGAAGGCCAGGCGGCCATGGGGAGTGGCGATCGACGGCGCAACGTCGGGAATCACGCGGCCGCCGAAGGGTCTCTTGGCGGATTGCAGGCCGCCGCCGGCATGCTCGCCGCCGATCGCGGGGGCCATCCGATCGCCGGATTCGGGTTCCGCCGGTTGTCGATCCTCGATCTGACCTCGGCCGGCCACCAGCCGATGTTCAACCCGACGACCGGCGACTGCCTGATCTTCAATGGCGAGATCTACAACTATCGCCGCCTCCGCGCGGAATTGCAGTGCGAAGGGGTGTTGTTCCGGAGCAACTGCGACAGCGAGGTGCTCCTCCAGGCGCTGTCGCGGTGGGGAGAGTCGGCCCTGCAGAAGATCCAGGGCATGTATGCGTTGGCGTTCTACGACGCGCGAAACCGGCGCGTGCTGCTCGCCCGTGATCCCCTCGGCATCAAGCCGCTGTACGTGAGCCGGGAGCGGAACCGTGTGGTGTTCGCCAGCGAGATCCGCGCGATCAAGGCGTCCCGACTCGTCGACCTCGCCCTCGACCAGACCGGCGTCGCCAGCATGCTGGCCTACGGGTCGGTGCAGTCCCCGCTCACCGTCTACCGTGCGATCCGTGGCTTTCCGGCGGGTCATTTCCAATGGATCGATGCCGCCGGCGGCGTCGGAGTCGATTCCCAGCCGCGGCGGTACTGGTGGTTCCCCACGGTCGCGGCGAAGGGCATCGAGTTGACCGGTGCGGTTGCCAGCGTCCGCCAACTGCTCCGCGACTCCGTCGCGAGGCACCTCGTGTCCGACGTCCCGGTCGGGGTGTTCCTGTCGGCGGGCATCGACAGCACCATCGTGGCGTCGCTGGCCCGCGAATTCACTCCGGCGGTGACGGCGTTCACCGTCGGTTTTGGCAAAGCCTACGGAGCCGACGAGGTCGATCTCGCGGTGGGCACCGCCAAAGCGCTCGGTGTCAAGCACGTCGCCGTCGAACTCGATACCCGCAACGTCACCGACCTGTGGCGGTCGTGGATCGAGCGGATGGATTCGCCGAGCGTGGACGGGTTCAACACACATGTCGTCAGCTGGAGCCTGGCTCGCGAAGGGGTCGTCGTCGGGCTGTCGGGGCTCGGTGCCGACGAGTTGTTCGGCGGCTACAACACCTTCGAGCGCGCCCCGCGGCTGTCGCGGATCCTCCGCGCCATCCGGTTCGTTCCCCCCGCGCTGCGTGCCGGCTTCGTGTCGCGCTTCGGGGCGTTGACGCGGTCGAAGGCGGTGGTCGACAAACTCGCCGACGTCGTCGCCGGCGACCCCGATATCGTCTCGGTGACGCGGGCCTTGCGGCGCACCGTGTCGAATCGGCGCCTCGCGGCGATGGGATTGCCGACGGGTGCCGAGGTGCTGCGCGGCGCTCCCGGTCAGGCGAGACGGGGTGGCGACGAGGAGAGCGACGGCTTCAACAGCGTGGCCCGCACCGAACTCACCCACTACATGAGCGACACGCTGCTCCGTGACACCGATGCCAACAGCATGCGTCATTCGCTCGAGGTGCGTGTGCCCTACCTCGACCTGCCGCTGTTGGAATACGTGTCCGCGCTTCCGGGGCGTCTCAAGCGACACGAGGGGGCGGCGTCGAAGTCGCTGTTGCGGATGGCATTCAAGGACACCCTGCGCGACGACATCGCACGCCGGCCGAAGACCGGTTTCACACTGCCCATCGGCGACTGGATGCGCGGCGGGATGCGCGATACCTGCGCCGCCGCGATCGACCGTGTCGCCCGGATCCCCTTCCTCGAGGAGCGCGAGGTGCGGACCATCTGGGACGCGTTTCTCGCCAACGAAGGGGCGATGCATTGGTCGCGGCCGATGTCGCTGGTCGTTCTCGGTGCCTGCATCGAATGACGGTCCCGCCCCGACAGACAGCGCGGCAGGTGGCACGGCGATGACCCATCTCGACGCCCCCGCCGGTGGCGACCGCATCGGGCCGATCCGCAGCGCGTGGCGCGGTCCGCTCGGGCCGATGGTCATCGCGGTCATCGTCACCCTGTTTCCGGTCGGGGCGCGTGCCGAGCGGCCGCCAAACGTGCTGTTGATCGTCTCGGAGGACAACGGTCCGCAGCTGGGAGTATAAGTACAAGTATAAGTACAAGTACAAGTACAATTATAAGTATAAGTATAAGTATAAGTATAAGTATAAGTATAAGTATAAGTAGAAGTATACGTATAAGTATACGTATAAGTATACGTAGAAGTAGAATTATAAGGAAAAGTAGAAGTAGAAGTACAAGGAGAAGTATAAGTATAAGTAGAAGTAGAAGTAGAAGTAGAAGTAGAAGTAGAAGTAGAAGTAGAAGTAGAAGTAGAAGTAGAAGT
>JBJSXB010000244.1:0-28022 GCA_046086245.1 Planctomycetaceae bacterium
GCATCGACCACGCCAGCCAACTCACGGTGGATCGGCGACCGCCGTCCCGTGGCGAGGCGCGAACGAAACGCCCTGATCGTCGCGATCGTCGCCACGATCGACGAGGGATTGACGGCGTAGGGGGGCGCGCCGGTGAGAAGCTCGTGGAGGATCACGCCGAGCGACCAGACGTCGCTCCGCGCATCGGCGTCGCGGGCGATGTCGTCGAGGCATTCGGGCGCGGTTGCAGCCAGGGTGCCGACGAATCCGCCCGTCCGGGTGAGGGCCGAGCCGTGCTCGGTACCGCGAAACGCCCGGGCGATGCCGAAATCGATCACGCGCGCCCGGCTGTCGTCGCCGACGAGGATGTTCGACGCCTTGAGGTCGCGGTGGGCGATGCCGGCGGCATGCGCGGCGGCGATACCGCTCGAGGCTTCCGCAAACAACCTCACCCGGGCCTCGAGCGGCAGCCCGTGCCGGGCCGCATGGGTGGTGATCGGCAGCGCTCCCGGCACGTATTCCATCACGAAGAAGGGCAGGGCACCGGCCGCCGTCGGCTGCACCGAGGCGTAGAACACTCGGCACACCGCCGGATGGTCGATCTGCCCGATGATCGCGACTTCGCGGATGAAGCGTTTCACACTGGCCGGATCGATCAACCCGGGGGGTGGCACCTTCACGGCGACCGTTCTTTGCGGCTGGTCCTGCCGCCCCTCGTAGACGCGCCCCATCCCGCCGGCGGCGATGAACCGCACGATCTCCACGTCGCCGAGCCGGGAGCCGACGAGCGGGTCTGCCTCGGCGATCGCTCCTTCACCCTCGACGAGCCCCCACAGTGCCTCGACGTCGAAGCCCGGGCGGCTGCCGTCGGTTGCGGCGGGAGGCTCGCGCGGGTCGTCCGGGGGTGGATCGGCCGACGGCATGGAAGGGATTCCGGCTGGCGGCAGTCAGTCGACATCGGGTGGGCGATCGCCGCACGCGGCGCGGAGCCGCTCCTTGGCCGCTTCCCAGCGGCGTTTCACCGTGCGCACCGAGCAGCCGAGCTGCCGGGCCGCGGCGGCCTGATCGCAGCCGGCGAACCAGGCGAGGTCGAACACCGCGCGCTCCTCCGGCGGCAGGGCGGCGACGGCGTCGTGGAACGCGGCCCAGCGGTCGATCGCGCTGGGCACCGCGGGATCGGCCATGCCCTCGGCATGCATCCGGAGTTCACCACCGACGAGGGCCGCGTTGGTGTCGTGGTTGGTGGCGAACGACAGTGGGCCGCGGTGCTTGCGCACCAGGTCGATCAGCTCGCGCCGCACCTGGAGGGTGACCAGGTTGACGAGGTGCTCGGGCGTCTCGGGCACGGTGGTGGCGAGGGCGCGGGGCAGCCGCATGGCGGCGTTCTGCGCGACGTCGTCGGTGTCGTCCCAGCGGTGGACAGCAGGGAACGAGCGCAGCATGCGCCGGGCGACGACCCGGATCCGCTCGGCGGCGGCGCTGACGACGGCGTCGCGTGCCTCGGGCAATCCGGCACGGAGGCCTGCGTGGGCCGCGACGAGCGTGTCGAAGAGCGGGCAGGGGGCGGGGGCGAGCATGCAGTGGCCGAATCGCTGGGAGCCGACGAGGTGGAGCCCAACGAGCGAGTCCTAGCACACGGGCGGGCCAACCCGCTAGAGGCGGGGGTCGCAAAAGCAGCGGAATCCGCCGTGCGATTAGCGCGTGGCACCTGGGCGGACAAGTGCTCGCATGAACAAAGCGGAGGATTCGGTTAGCCAATCGAACGGTCGTAGTTTCATTTGCCATCGTCGCCTTACCGAACGGCTTCTCGGGAACGCCGCCATGTGGATCGGTCGCGGATTCGACATCGATGGCGATGGCGAAAATGACATGGTCTTGGTCCAGCCCTTGGGCTTACTCGAGGAGGAGGCGATTGATGCGCCAGTCGATCCGCCGTCGTGCCCTTGCCACAGTGGTCTGTCTTGGGGTTGCGTCGACCGCCGCGGTCGCTTTCGCCGCGCAGTGGCAGGCGACGTGCGTGAAATGCGGGCATCAGAGCACGCATTCGATCAAGGGGGCAGGGAAGTGCCAGCGCGGCGTGAACGGGAAGAACTGCGGCGGAACGATCGTGTGGGTGCAGATTAAGTGACCTGGCGAGAGCGGGTGCGAAGCCGCGCGATGCCGTGGGCAGCGAGGCAGACTCCACGGACTGCGTGCTGATGTCGAGCGGTGCCGATAGTCCAAGCTGGTCGTATGTCGCCGCTGGAAAAGTCATCGGCCCGATCGCCGACAGCGACTTGAAAAAGCTGATCGCTGCCGGAGTCGTCGTTCCCGAGACAAAGATCCGAGCTGGCGACGGAGCGTGGGTGGCTGCCGGGAGGCTCGGCGCGCTCGTCCCGCTTTTCAGAGCCGTCCAGAGCCGCCACTCGACGAAAGCGGAACTGCCGCCGCGCGTCGCGCAGCCGCCCGTCGCGCCGCGATTGGCCCCGGCGGTCGAACCCGCTCCGCCGATTGCCACCGCGCAGCCCTTCGATTCATGGGGCGGGGACTCCAGCAGCGGGCTCGGCGAGTCGATCGTGGGAACGTGGCGCGACGCCCCCGAGCCGGAGCCACCGGCGCCAGGCCGACGACCAGGCTCGGGGAGGCGTCGGCAGTTCCGCTCCCTGCAGACCGTCGCCAGCATCACCGATTGGATCGCGGTCCTCTACCTCATCCTCGCGGTCATCGGCACGCTGGGATTCATCGGATTCTGCTTCACCGGCGGGGCAGAGGCCGTCTTCATCGGGCTCGTCGGTGGGGCGACGTATCTCATCTGCATGCTGATCGCAGCGCTCTTCATCCGGGCGATAGCCGAAGGCATCCGCCTCGTGCTCTACGCCGTCGAGCTCCTCGAAGACATCCGGGATTCCCGGGGCTAGCGGCTGCCAGGACCGGACCACTCGCGCCACCGTCGGGATTGGATCGCCAATCCCCGGACCCCGCGATCGTCGTCCACGCGGCGGCACCCGCCGTGTGCACCGCCGGGAGCGGCGACGATCCCGCTCGCGTTGTCGCGGCTCAGCCAAGCTCCTCGAGATCGGCAAGATCCTTCAAGCGGCCGGCAGCCCGCTTCGCGGTCCGCATGTCTGCCAAGCCGAGCACCGGGGCGTCGACGGTGCCGAATGCCGCCGTCATGCGGCATGGGCCCCGATCACGAGAAACTCAACGCCTTCGTCGCGAAACGCGCTCAGAATCTCGACAAAATGCGGATTCATCGAGCGTGGCCCCCGTCAGAGCCCAGGCCTGTTTGGTCACTTCCCAGCAGAGCTCGACCCGCTGCGACGGCGTGAGATGCGAAACGTCGGCGCGCGGCTCGCGATCCCCGACGCGTCCGATCCGGACCGGCCAGTCCGCGCGGTCGAGTGGCACCAGGGACGCCGATTCGGGAGGCACCGGGACCGCGAGCTCGTGCGATTTGGCCATGCACGAAGTCTATCCGGGGGCTGGTCGGCCCTTCGGGCTCATACCGGTCATCGGCCAAGTCGATCGGTCTTGTGCCGGAGCCTGAGGCGGGCGACGGATGAAAAAGAAAAGGACCCGTGGTTGGGGAAACCACGGGTCCAAAAGCGGCTTTCGAGGTGTAGGTCTTTGGGGGGGAACAGCCGCCGACAAGGTTGGTGTACCGAACCAGGCGTCGAACGCGTGCCGACAGCCCGGCGAATACGTGATTCGTGCTCCTATGATAGTCGCCCTGACCGGAACTGTCGACCGCTCGGTCGATGCGGCGGGCGTGCAACGCAACTCTCTTGAATCCATGGCTTTACGAGCGGCAGTGTGACGCGACGCTCGGTCTGCCGGCGTTTTCATCCGATCCTCATCGACAGGCCTTAGCCTGCCGAGGTCGTCGTCTTCGCCGCGTCCGGCGCGTGCGTAGACGACTCTGGGCAGCACGGACGACGCTCGAGGAGACGCCCCGATGACGGTATGCGACACGAGGAGACCGACCCGCCACGGCCGGTCATGGTGGGCTGCGTCCTTGGCCACGCTGACAGGCGCCGTGGTCGGGGGCGGCACCGGCCGGGCCGACGACGCGACGGCGCCGACCATCGAGGCGGTGTATGTCCTCGATGAGCAGGCCCTGCCGCTGCCACCGGGCGTGCCACGCGACGAAGGCCGCGGCTATCGCCTCGGCGGCTTGAGCGATCTGGTCGCACTGCCCGACGCGCGCCACCCCGGGCGGCGCTTTCTCGCCGTCACCGACCGCGGCCCAAACGCCGAGATCACGATCCCGTCGCCGATCCCCACACCCCCCCGCCGTCTCCGCACGCTTCCTGTCCCCGACTTTTCACCGCTGCTGGTGGAGCTGCGCCTGGCCGAGCCACCTGCGGGGCACGACCCGGCCGACGCGGCGACACCCGGTCGCCTCGTGGTGGTGCGGACGACGCCGCTGCGGACGGCGTCGGGGCGGCGCGTGTCGGGCAGACCGGTCGCCCCGCTCCCCGGCGACGCGCCGGTCGTGCATCCCGTCTCGGGGCTGCCGCTGCCACCCGACCCCGATGGCTTTGACACCGAGGGCCTCGCCAGGCTTCCCGACGGCACGCTGTGGGTCGCCGATGAATACGTGCCGTCGCTCGCCCGACTGGCGGAGGATGGCCGCGTGCTCGAACGCTTCGTGCCGCTTTCGTTCACGATCCCGACAGCCGGCATGCCGATCCGCGGCACGCTTCCCGATGCCCATGCGCGGCGGCGCGAGAACCGCGGGTATGAGGCGTTGGCCGCCACCCCCGACGGTCGGCGCCTCTACGCCTGCATGCAGAGCCCGCTGGCGGCGTCCGACGGCGCCCCGGGGATCGAGGCGCCGGTGGTGGAGTTCGACCCGCGTGCCGGGCGCGCGGTGCGCGAGCACGCCTACCGCTTGGGAACGGCTGAGGCCAACGCCGATGCGATCGTCTCCGCCGACGGCAAGCTCTCGGCGCTGACGGCGATCGATGACGACACGCTCTTGGTCGTGGAGCAGTCGGCGACCGAGAGCCGGTTGTACCGCATCACGATTCCCGCCGATGGGGCAGCCCCCGGACCGCTCGATAAAACCCTCGTTGCCGACCTCGCGTCGCTCGTGCCGCGCATGGCGCGAGACATCGATCCATCGGTCGATCCGACGGCGGAATTCCGCCCGTCCGATCTGAAGATCGAAGGGGTGGCGGCGCTCGGGGAGGGACGCGTGGCACTGATCAACGACAACGACTTCGACGTCGCCGCGGTCTCCGCCGGGAGGGCGCCGCACCGCCGCAGCTGCCTCTGGATCCTGCGGCTGCCGTCGCGCTGACCGGCCCTGCGCGCGACGGCCGTCGCCGTGCGAGATGGCGGCGCTTTTTGCTACATTTCCGGCCCCGGTTCGCCGTCCGTCCGCACGAGGAGCCCCGCGATGCCCGCCCGACCCGCCGATCCGTTCTCCGCCCGCGCCACGTTCGACACCGGCAACGGGAAGGCGACGCTCTACCTGCTCCGGGCCCTCGACGACGCCGGACTGACCGACACCGCACGGCTGCCCTATTCGATCCGCATGGTCCTCGAGGCCCTGCTGCGGACCTGCGACGACTACGAGGTCACCGAGGCCGACATCCGCGCCCTGGCCACCTGGAACGCCGCCCGGCCGGCCGAGGTCGAGATCCCCTTCAAGCCCGCGCGCGTGGTGCTGCAGGATTTCACCGGGGTGCCCTGCGTGGTGGACCTCGCGGCGATGCGCGCGGCGATGAAGCGGCTCGGCGGTGATCCGGCGAAGATCAATCCCCTGGTGCCGGTCGATTTGGTGATCGACCACTCGGTGCAGGTCGATTATTTCGGGCGCGCCGACGCCCTCGGGCTCAACGTCGACATCGAGTTCGAACGCAACGCCGAGCGCTACGCCTTTCTGCGCTGGGGGCAGCAGGCATTCGACAATTTCCGCGTCGTGCCGCCGGCGATCGGCATCGTTCACCAGGTGAACCTCGAGTACCTGGCCGGCGGTGTCTTCCTGCGCGACGATCCGGCGGCACCGCGCGGCCCCAAGGTGGCGGTGCCCGACACGCTCGTCGGCACCGACAGCCACACCACGATGATCAACGGACTGGGGGTCGTCGGTTGGGGCGTGGGGGGCATCGAGGCCGAGGCGGTGATGCTCGGACAGGCGCTGTCGCTCCTGCTCCCGGAGGTGGTCGGCTTCGAACTCACCGGGAGCCTGCCGCAGGGAACGACCGCGACCGACCTGGTGCTGACCGTCACCGAGATCCTCCGCAAGGCGGGGGTCGTGGGGAAGTTCGTCGAGTTCTTCGGACCCGGTCTCGACGGCATGTCGCTCGCGGACCGGGCGACGATCGCCAACATGGCGCCGGAGTATGGCGCCACGATGGGCTTCTTCCCCGTCGACACCGAGACGCTCGCCTACCTGCGCCTCACCGGCCGTCCGGCGGAGCAGGTGGATCTCGTCGAACGCTACATGAAGGAGCAGGGGTTGTTCCGCACCGCGGCGGCCCCCGTGCCCCAGTTCACGTCACGGCTAGCGCTCGACCTGGGGAGCGTCGTGCCGAGCCTCGCCGGGCCGAAGCGACCGCAGGATCGTGTGCCCCTCGACCGGGTGAAGGCGACGTTCGCCGAATCGCTCACCGCTCCGACCGCCAAACGCGGCTTCGGCCTCGACGACGCGGCGCTGGGCCGTACGGGCACGGTGCGCGCCGACGAGGGAGTCGGCGGCACGCCGACGGCGACGATCGGCCACGGCGCGGTGGTGATCGCCGCGATCACCAGTTGCACCAATACGAGCAACCCGAGCGTGATGGTGGCCGCCGGGTTGGTCGCCCGGAAGGCGGTGGCCCGCGGCCTGACGGTGCAGCCATGGGTGAAGACGAGCCTGGCGCCGGGGTCGCGCGTCGTCACCGACTACCTGGAGAAGTCGGGGTTGGCCGCCGACCTCGATCGACTCGGCTTCCAGACCGTCGGCTACGGCTGCACCACCTGCATCGGGAATACCGGGCCCCTCCCCGAGGCGGTCGCGCAGGCCATCGGTGAGGGGGATCTCGTCGCGGCCGCCGTCCTCTCCGGCAACCGCAACTTCGAGGGACGCGTCAACCCGCACGTGAAAGCCAATTGGCTGGCGAGCCCGCCGCTGGTGGTGGCCTACGCGCTGGCCGGGACGACCGACATCGATCTGGGAAGCGAACCGGTCGGCACCGATCGCGATGGCCGCCCGGTGTTCCTCCGCGACATCTGGCCGACGGCGGCCGAGGTGCAGGCGACGGTGCGGGCGAGCGTGGGTCCGGAGCAGTTCCAGGCGCGCTACGGCAACGTGTGGCGGAGCAACGAGCGCTGGAACGCCGTGCCCACCAGCGCCGGCGAACTCTACGACTGGGACGCGGCGAGCACCTACATCCAGGAGCCGCCGTTCCTTGCCGATCTCACCCGCGAGCCGGTGCCGCCGCAGAGCATCCGCGGTGCGCGGGTGCTGCTGGCGCTCGGCGACAGCGTCACCACCGACCACATCTCGCCGGCGGGCAGCAGCGCCAAGTCGAGCCCCGCGGGAAAGTATCTCGTCGAGCACGGCGTGCCGCCCGAGGATTTCAACAGTTACGGCGCACGGCGCGGCAACGATCGGGTGATGACCCGGGGCACGTTCGCCAACATCCGCATCCGCAATCTGCTCGTGCCGGGCACCGAGGGAGGGGTGACGCGGCTGCTGCCGGGCGCGGAGGTGATGCCGGTCTACGATGCCGCGATGCGCTACCGCGACGCCGGGACGCCGCTGGTCGTGTTGGCGGGCGCCGAGTACGGCACCGGCAGCTCGCGCGACTGGGCCGCGAAGGGCACGATGCTCCTCGGCGTCCGGGCCGTGTTGGCGACGAGCTTCGAACGGATCCACCGCTCCAATCTCGTCGGCATGGGGGTGCTCCCCCTGGTGCTCCCCGAACCCTGGCAGCAACTCGGTCTCACCGGCGCGGAGACATTCTCGATTCCCTTCGAAGGACTGGCGCCGCGTGCCACGGTGATCGTCGAGGCGGTCGCCGCCGACGGCGCCGTGAAGAAGATCCCCTGTACGGTGCGGATCGACACCCCCGTGGAGCTCGACCAGTTCCGCTCCGGTGGCATCCTGCCGTTCGTGCTCCGCAAGTTGCTCTCGGCCTGACGCCCGCCTCGACCGCCCGGCCGCAGGGGGCACGCGATCGCTCCGCGCGATACGCGCGCCAGGGTCGGCGCGATCGGCGCCGCTTGCCAGAAGGCCGTCTTTCCCGTGCGGGAGCGGGGCCCGTCGGCGCCCCCGGCGCGGGGCACGCGGCGGGGGCGGTGTTCGATTTCGTCGCCACTTCCCATAATCGCCTTCCCGTCAGGGACGCGCCGCCGCGGACATCGGTCCGCGGTCGGGATGGAAGCCGTGCCGAGGGACCGTGAGGAGCACGCCGGTGAACGACGGATCGTCGGGGAGACGGGGGGCCGCCGGGCCCGGGATGGCTGGCGGCAACGGCGTTGGCCGTCGTCGCGACGTCGATGCGGGGGCTCCGCTGCGCGACGGCGGGCGGGCGGCGATCGTCCGCTTGGTCGTGGCCGAACTCGATCGGGTTCGGCCCGCCGGGCCGGCACTCTCGGCCCACGCCACGTTGGATGACTTGGGAGTCGATCGGCACCGCTTCCTCGACGCGATCAACCGCATCGAGGGGCGCTTCGAGATGCGCTTCCGCGACGATTGGCTGGCGGCGATCAGCACCTGTGGCGACCTCGTCGACTGCATCGTGAAACACATGCTCGACGACGCCGATCCCGGCATGGTCGACGTCCGCCGCGTCGCCGGCCGAACCGACCCGGGACACGCGGGTCGCAGCTGGTCCGACGAGGGCGGCCACTGGCCGGCGGCCTCGGTCGCCGCGCCGCGTTCCCGATCCGCCGCCCTGCGCGGCCAGCGCGCACCGATCGTCCCCGAGGCGGGAGGTCACGATTCCTATCCGGAGTGCGCGGCCCTCGAACAACGGCTCGCCGGACTGGCCGCCAAGAATCTCGAGGATCCGTTCCGGCTGCCGGTCGAGGCGGTACACGGTCGTTCGGTGCGGATCAGGGGCCGAACGGTCGTCAATTTCACCAGTTTCGACTATCTCGGCCTCGCCGGTCATCCGGCGGTGACGCAGGCGGCCAAGCAGGCGATCGACCGCTACGGCTGCAGTGCCTCCGCCAGTCGGATGGTGGGTGGCAACAGCGACCTCCTCGACGAACTGGATGCCGAACTGGCTGCCTTCGTCGGCGCCGAACGGGCCGTGGTATTCCCCTGCGGATACGGCACCAACGCCTCGCTGTTCGCCCATCTGTTCGGTGCCGACGACCTGATCCTCTACGACGAACTGGCCCACAACAGCATCATGCAGGGGGCGACGGCGTCGAAGGCCGGCAAGCGCTCGTTCCGCCACAACGACCACCGCCAACTCGATCGACTGCTCCGCGATCTGCGCGGGCAATACCGGCGCGTGGTCGTCGCGATCGAGGGTGTCTACAGCATGGACGGCGACTACCCCGATCTGCCGCGTTTCGTCGAGGTGAAGCGCCGCCACGACGCGCTGCTGTACGTCGACGAGGCCCACTCGCTGGGCACGATGGGGCCCGGCGGCCGGGGGATCTGCGAGTTCTTCGACGTCGATCCCGCCGACGGCGATTTGTGGATGGGCACGATCAGCAAGGCGCTCGGCGCCGGCGGCGGCTTCCTCGCCGGCAGCCGGCGCTTGATCGACTATCTCGGCTACACGACCCCCGCGTTCGTCTTCTCCACCGCCTGCTCGCCGCCGAATGCGGCGGCCGCCTTGGAGAGTCTGCGGGTCATCCGCCGCGAACCGTGGCGCGTGACGCGGCTCCGGGAGCGATCGGAATTATTCCTGAAGCTCGCCGCGGATTGTGATCTCGACACCGGTGCCAGCGCCGATACGCCGGTGATCCCCGTGATCCTCGGCAGTTCCGACCGGGCGATCCGCGTGTCGCAGCGGCTCCTCGAACTCGGCATCAACGCGCGGCCGATCCTCTATCCCGCCGTGCGAGAAGTCGCCGCCCGGGTCCGTTTCTTCATCACCGCCGAGCACACCGAGGAACAGATCGCCGATGCCGTGGCGACGCTGGCGGAGGTGGTGCGCGAGTCGTAGCGCCGCCAGTCGCGAAGGACCGCGGGGCGGCCGGCGACTCAATCCCCGCGGGTGAAGATGCCGTCGCGGTAGCGTGGTAGCCAGCGGGCGAGGGCACGGTCGACGGAAAGCAGCAGCGAGGGAAGGAGCATCAACTCGGCGATCGTCGCCGCCGCCACGGCGGCGCAGGCGAGCCGGCCGAATCCCGACAGGCTCGGCACGCTGCTCACGGTGACGGTGGCGAATCCGACCGCGAGCACCACGCCACCGATCACGATCGCGTTGCCCGTTTCGGCGATCGCCCGCCGCAGGCGGCCCGCCATCGACATGCCCGCACCACGGTGGCGGCGCAGCGCCGCCAGCACGTGGACGGTGTCGTCGACGGCGAGGCCGAGACAGACGTTGAACACGATCACCGTGGCGGGTTCGAGCGTGCGGCCGGTGGCCACCACGACGGCACCGATCGCCGCCAGCGGGAAGACGTTGGGCACGAGGCTCACCAGCCCGACCAGCGGCGAGCGAAACGCGCAGGCGAGGATCGCGCCGATGACCGCCAATTCGAGCAACAGGCTGGAACCGAGGTCGCGGATCAGTTGGCGGATGTTGCGCGCCGACACCACCGACATGCCGGCCAACTCGAAACGCCAGCCGGGGCGGTGGGAGGAGAGCCGCGAGAGGCGGTCGTCGATCCGATCGTAGACCCCTTCCAGCGTGCGGCTGCCGAGATCGGGGACGCGGGCGCGGACGAGTGCCGTCCGCGCGGGGGCGTCGACGAGATCGCGGAAGTCGTCCGGGTCGAGCCGCCGGCGCGCCCGCTCGGGGAGCGGTTCGACCACGCTGGCCAGCGACACGGCCGCCAACGGGTTGGCGTCGGCGGCGAGCGCCTCGTGGACCTCGCCGAGCGCCGTCACCACGCCGTCGTCGTTCCATTCGAGCCCTTCGGGCCAACCGACGAGCACATCGACCGACATCGCCCCGCCGAATTGGCGATCGACCTCGACGAGGGCGCGCGCGGCGGGCGCCGACCGTGGCAGGGCGTCGACGACGCGTGTGTCGGCGTCGATGCCGGCCGAGGCCGCGGCCAGGGCGATCAAGGCCAGACAGCCGATCGCGGCCACCGGTCGGGCATGCCGGAGGGCGAAAGCGGCGAGCGCCGCGGCGGCGCGCCCCGCGGCCCGGCTCGAACGGCCGAGGCGCATCCCGCTGCAGAACGGCGTCGAGGCGAGGAGCGGCGTCACGAGACTCACCGCGAGAAAACTGGCGATCGCCCCCGCGGCGGCGGACATGCCGAACGTGCGCACCGCGTCGATCCGCGCCGCCACGAGCGAGGCGAAGCCGACGGCCGTGACGAGGCTCGTGAGGCCGCAGGCCGCTCCGACGCGGCCCAAGGCCGCCGCCGACGCACGTACCGGATCGACGCCGCGTCGGGCGCTGCGCCGCATGTCCTCGATGAAGTGGATCGAATCGCACGTTCCCACGACGAGCGCCAGCGACGGCACCACGCTGGTGAGGATGTTCACCTCCGCTCCGCACAGCCCGAGCATCCCCATCGCCCAGACCGCCCCGACGGTCGGTGGCACACAGGCGACGAGGGTCGATCGCAGGCTTCGGGCGACCGCGGCGGAGAGGATCACCGCCAGGCACAGTCCCGTGGTGTTGAACACGAGCATGTCGCGCCGCAGCGCCGCGGCGGCCGCGTGCCGCAGCGGTGGCAGCCCGGTGAGTTCCAGCCGCAGGGGCCCGGCGCCGCGCGCCAGGCATGCCTCGATGCGTTCGAGCACCGGCGCCGCGCGGGCGGGCGTGTCGTCGCCGGCGGCGAGCCGCACCAGGATGAGGGTCGAGGATCCGTCGTGCGACAGCAGATGGCCCGCCACGAGGGGATGGTGCAGGGCCCGTTCGCGGGCCGCCGCCAGGACCTCGGTGTCGAGGGTGCCGCTCGAACGGGGAACGACCGGCAGCAGTCCGCCGGCCGTCCCCTGGCGGCGGATGTCGAGGAGGGAGCGGACCTCGGCGACCCCGGGGATCGCCCGCAGGTCGGCCGTGAGCGCCCGGAGGCCGGCGATCGACGGGTCGGTGAACAGGTCGCCCGCCGGGGCGGTGGCCCGCACGATGCAGTCGCGATCGGGGGATCCGAACCGGCGGCTCACCTCGTCGATGACCGCGAAGTCGCCTTCGCTGCCGCGCAATAGCGCCCGCAGGTCGTCGTCGATCCGCAGCCGCGAAAGGCCGTAGCCCGCGAGCACCGAGCAGATCAGGACGGCGGCCGCGGCCGGTCGGCGCCAGGCGAATCGGGGCGATCCCCGGTCATCGGCGCTTCCGGAGGCGCACTCGGCGGCGATCGCTCGTCCGCGCGTGCTTCCGGGAGAAGATGCCATTCTTCGGGATCCACGATCCATCCGCGGCAGTTGGACGCCCCGCAACGGCACGGGATCGCCGCGTCGGCCGGCCAGCAATAGTCGATCGATAGTTCCTCGCCGGCCACGACGTCGCGCACCGTCTGCACCCAGAGGCGGTCTTCCTGACTCGCCCGATCGTCGTCCTCGCACCAATAGAAAAGCTCACAGTTGGGATCGCAACTGTGGTTGAGGAATCGGAACGGCGGTCCGGGCTCGAGCACGCGCCCGCTCGGCAACTCCATGCAATACGACGGGTCGGGGGGATGGGCGTCGCAGACGGTGCCGCGAATCTCGCCGATCACCGTGCCCCCGCGGATGCGACGACGGGCGAAAACGCCCCGGCCCACATGGGTCGGGCCGGGACGCACCAAGCGCAGCGGGTCGGCCGGTGTGGCGTGGCGGTCCGAATCACGAAAACGGGGCATGAACCGACCGGACACCCTGCGGAAAAAAGCCTCTCGGAACGGTCGCGGGATGGTCGGCGACCGCCGCCGGCACCCGCGCCCCGTCCATCGAAGAGCGGAAAACCTACCCGTGAACGGTGGCCACGTACAACGGCCGTCCGCGCCGCGGCGACATCAGGCGGCGATCTCGGCGCGCACCTTCTCGAGCAAACGCTTGGTCGCCAGGATCCCCTCCCGTTCGGGGAGTGCACTCCCCTCGTACTCGATGCCGACCCACCCGTGGTAGCCGGCGCCGAGGACGAGACGCAGCATCCTGCGGTAGTCGGTGCGGACCTCGTTGCCGTCGGCATCGAACTCGTGGCTTTTCGCGCTGACCCCCTTCGCGAACGGCATCAACTCCTCGACGCCACGGTAGCGATCGTAGTCGTGGAAGTTGCCGAAGTCGGGGAGGGTGCCGCAATTCGGCTTGCCCACCATTTTCATCACCCCCGCCAACCACGCGCCGTTGCTCGACAGGCCGCCATGATTCTCCACGATCACGTTCATTCCCATCTGGGCGGCGTAGTCGGCGAGGCGGCCGAGGCCGTCGGCGGCCAGTTTCTGCTGCTCCTCGAACGAACCCTTGCTCGCCGCGTTGACCCGGATCGAGTGGCAGCCGAGTCGCTTCGCCGCCTCCACCCAGGGAAAGTGGTTCTCGACCGCCTTGGTACGGGCGGCGGCGTCGGGATTGCCCAGATCGCCGAGCCCGTCGCACATGATGAGGATGTTCGCCACCCCGGCTTCCGCCGACCGTTTGGCCAGTTCGCCGATGTAGGCGGTGTCCTTGGCTTTGTCCTTGAAGAACTGATTGACGTACTCGACACCCTCGACGCCGTACTCCTCCTTGGCGGCCCGCGGAAAGTCGAGATTGTCGAGTTTGCCGCCGAACAGCGTCTTGTGGAGCGACCACTGGGCCAGCGAGATCTTGAACAGGGGCTGCCCGTCGGGAGGCGCGCCGCGCACGAACGCGGGATACGCGGTGGCCGCCGCGGCGGCGAGAAAGGCGCGGCGGCCGCAAGCCGTCGGCCGCACCGCGCGGGCGACCGGTCGAAGCGGGCGGGGAAGGTGCATGGGCGTGCTTCCGCTGAAAAGGGGACGGGGGCCGGTAAAAAAGGGACGGGGGCCGGCGCGGCCCGCACTCGAGGCACCGGCCTCGAAGCCGGTCGGCCGGTCGACCGATGGGGCAGGATACCACCATCGGTCGTGGGCCGACAGGCATCATGGCCCCTCGTCTACGGTGATCGCCACGGTCGCGGTATCCTCTGGAGCCGGGGGTCACCACCGCAGCCCCTGCCGCCTTTCCGGGGAGCCATCCGCATGAGCCGCACCGCCGTCGATCGCACCGCCACCGGCCACGTGTCGGCGGAGGATCCGGCTCACTCGCGGACGATCCTCGGGCACCCCCCGGGGCTGTTTCTGCTGTTCCTCGTCGAGATGTGGGAACGGTTCAGCTATTACGGGATGCGCGGCCTGCTGGTCCTTTATCTGATCGCCCGCACCGACGCCACGTTCAACCCCGGCCGGGGATGGTCGAAGGCCGACGCGAGCACGCTCTACGGGTGGTACACCGGACTGGCGTACCTGTTTCCGATCATCGGGGGAATCATCGCCGACAAGCTCATCGGCACCCATCGCTCGATGCTCGTCGGCGGTCTGTTGATCTCGCTCGGCCACGTCGTGCTCGCGATCTCGGGGATCGGCGACATGGCGCACGATCAGATCGGGATGTCGGTGTTCGTCGCCGGCTTGGCGATGATCGTCCTCGGCACGGGGCACTTCAAACCGAGCGTCTCGGTGATGGTCGGCCAGCTGTACCGGCAGGGAGACCCGCGCCGCGACGGCGCGTTCACGATCTTCTACATGGGGATCAACCTGGGCGCGTTCCTCTGCGCGTTCGTCTGTGGGACGCTCGGCGAGAAGGTGGGGTGGCACTGGGGCTTCGGCTCGGCGGCGGTGGGCATGGTCGCCGGCCTGCTGCTCTACATGATGCTGCGGCCGAAGTACCTCGCGCAGATCGGCCTGCCACCCGAGGGCCGAGGGGGCAGCGCGCCGTTGTTCATCCTCGCCAGCGTCCTCCTCTCCGCCGTCTTCGGCTGGCTCTATCACATCGGGGCCGTCGCCAGGTTCAACGGTCTGTTGTCGCCGGCGGTCGTCTGGATGCTGGCGGCGCTCGTGATCGCGGCGGCGGCGTGGTTCGTGATCCTCCAGCGGCCGGAGGACCGCGGGCCGACCGCGTCGATCTTCCTGTTCATGGCGTTCAACGTCTTCTTCTGGCTCGCCTTCGAACAGGCCGGTTCGTCGATCAACGTCTTCACCGAGCAGAACACCGACCGCAACCTCCTCGGCACGGAGGTGCCCGCGACATGGTTTCAGTCGGTGAACGCCGGCTTGATCTTCATCCTCGCCCCGTTGTTCGCCGGCCTGTGGACCCGTCTGGGGAAGGTGGGGCTCGACCCGAGCCAACCGATGAAGATCGCCCTGGGCCTCATCTTTCTCGGTATCGGTTACCTGTTCATGGTGTGGGCCGGCCTGTCGGTGCGGGATGGTGCCAAGGCGTCGATGGGGCTGGTGTTCCTCACGTATCTGTGGCACACCGTCGGCGAGCTGTGCCTGTCGCCCACCGGTCTCTCGTACGTCACCAAGGTGGCACCGAAGCGGTTCGTGACGCTGCTGATGGGAATCTGGTTGGTGTCGAGCTTCGTCGCCAACCTCGCCGGCGGCCTGATCGCCTCGAAGGTCGAGGCGATCGAGCGCGGCGAGATCGCGCTGCCGTGGCGATTCGGCGGGCAGGCCGACTTCTTCTTCCTATTCGTCGTCACCTCGCTCGGCGTGGGACTGCTGGTGGCGCTGGCGACGCCGTGGCTGAAGCTGCTCATCCAGGGGCGCGACCAGCCTTCGACGGACGGCGGAGGTGGTCACTGACATGGCCGCCGGCGCGTTGGTCGTGACGATCGACCGGCTGCCGGCCTGGATCCTGCCGGCCTACGGCTCGACCTGGTTGGCGACGCCGGCGCTCGACCGTTTGGCGTCACGCGGAGTGGTCCTCGACCAGCTGCTCGGCACGCACACCCGGGCCGCCGCCAATATCGCGGCCCTCGCCGGCGGTGACGGTGGGCTCGTCGCGACCGGAACCGACCGCCATGGCGGCTGGACGGTGATCACCGACGATCCGGACGCGCTGCCCGCGCGTCTGGCGCGGGAGGCGGGCCGCATCGAGGTCGCGATCCCCGGCCGCCGTGCCGTGGCCGACGATCCACTCGCCACGGTCCTCGGACGGCTCGCGACGGCGGCGGCGACGGCGGTGCGCGGCGGCCGCCGCTGCGTGTGGTGCCACGCCACGGCGCTCGGGCGGGTGTGGGATGCCCCCGAGGGGTTCCGCGATGCGGCGTTCGATCCCGATGACCCTCCCCCCCGGCCGGGCGCCGGAGTGCCCACGCTGGCGGTCGACGACGACACCGACCCCGATGTCGTCAGCGGTATCCGGCAGTTGTTCGCCGGGCAGGTGATGCTCCTCGACCATTGCCTGGCCCCCCTGTTGGATACCGTGCCCGCGGGGTGGTGCGTCCTCGTGGCGGGCGTCCGCGGCATGGCGCTGGGCATCCATCGCGCGGTCGGGCCGAGCGACGACGACGCGCCGTTCGGCGAGATCGTGCGCCTGCCGGCGCTGGTGGTGGCGGCCGACGGGTCACTCGCCGCGCAGCGCTGCCGGCGGCTCGCCGTGCCGGCCGACGTGGGGACCACCATGGCGCGCCTGCTCGGGGCGGTCGATGCGGAAGGTGCCGATCCGTGGGACGGGTGCGATCTGGTGCAAGCGACGGTCGCACGGTCCGCCCCGGCACGTGACCGTGTGGTGATCGATGGCGGGCGGCGGGCGGCGGTGGCGACGGCCGCCTGGCACCTGGTGACCGGACCCGCCGACGGCGATGCGTGTCCGGCACCGCGGTTGTTCGCCAAGCCCGACGACTATTTCGAGATCAGCGACGTCGCCGATCGGTCGCCCGCGATCGCGGAGGAGCTCGCGGCGCTTGTCGCCCCGTGGCTCGGCATGTCCGGTGCATCGCCACGCGATGCGGATGCGGCGGCCAACGCCTGGCGTGCCGCCTGGTCGGCCCCGCTGTCCGCCGCGGCGGTGGGCGACGCGTCCGCGGAAGGGGTGTGACGGGGCCAAACCTGGGCTCAAACGCGCCTTCACCCCCCCGGGGATGGCCGTTATCATCCCGCCCCCGTGCGGCCCCCGTCGTCCGGCAGCCGACGCCTCGTCGGGCTGCCGTACCGCGGGGACGCGACCCCATCGTCCACCATCATCGCCCGTCGGCGCGGCCGGCGCGCGACCGGGATCGTTTCATGGCCGGCGCCCCGCTCGTTCGCCGCCCCCCGCCACGACTCGGCCGCGTCGCGCGGGTTGCCGCCGCGGTCGCCGGGTGGGCGGCGGCGTGGCATTGCGATCCACTGCCGGCGGCCGAGGCGCCGCCGCTCGCGGTGCGCATCGCGTGGGGTGGCGGGAAGCCGCGTGCCTGGAGTGGCACCGTCCGCGTCCGTGGTGCCGATGGCGTCGCCCGCCCGCCTCTTGGCTGGCGGCCGTTGGCCAGTGACGGCGGGGCGGTCGCGCGGATCGTCGATCGTGGCGATCATCTGCAGATGGTGGCCGGCGCGGGTGGCGTGGTGCTCGACGGCGTCGAGATCCCGATCGCCGACTGGGCGCATGAGCGGCTCGAGGTGACGCTCGCGACCGGGGGCGATCCGCCGGCACCGACGACGTCGATCGCGGTCGCCGACCTGGTCGCGGCTCCGGTGATCGAAACGCTCGACGGCGAGGCGAATCGGTTGACGATCGAGCGGGCGCCCGGCGACGAGCTTCGTGTCGTCTTCGACGACCCGCTCGGCGACGGGTCGATGCCCCGACCGACCGCGGCGACACTGCGACGTCCCGGTGAGACGCTGCGCCTCTGGGTTCATCCGCTCCTACCCGGCCGGCAGGGCAGCGGGACCTCGGTGGAACTCCGTGCCCGGTTGCTGGGCTCGGCCGACGGGGCCGTGCATGGCAGCCAGACGACGTTGCTCCACGAAGCGCCGGTGGCCGACGACGCCGTGGTCGGCCGGGCCTTCGAGCCGGTGGCGATCGACTTCGTGCTGCCGGCGCGGGAGGCCGCCTACGACGTCGTGCTCGAGGTGGTGGAGCGATCGGGCATTCGTTGGTCGCGGCCGATCGCCAGTCGCACGGTGCAGTGCGTGGCGGTCTCCACGGTGGCGCAGCCGCCGACCGGGGGCGAATGGAAGGTGATCTGCGAGGTCGATCCGGCCAGTCCGCGGTTGCTCGAGCGCCTGCGGCGCCTGCCGGGCGTCGGTCTGCCTGCGGTCAACACGGCGGCGCTGCCGAAGGTGACGCTGCCGCCTCTGCCCATGCCACCGCTGCCCATGCCGCCGCTGCCCCGATCGCCATTGGCAGAGATGGTGCCCCGATTCACCGGCCTGCTGGCGGTGGGGCACTCGTCGCTCGTTCCGCATCCGGCCGGCGCGGTCCTCCGTCTCCCACCCGCCTCCGCCTCGGGCGAGCCGTCGTGGGAGGGGATCGCCGTCAGCGGCCTTCAGCCGGGGCATCCGCACCTGGTGGAGATCGAATACCCGCTGGCCCAGGAGGCGACCGTCGGCATCGCCGTGCTGGAGCAGTCGGGCAGCCAGGTGCTCGCGACCGCTGCCGGTGGCTTCGTCGTCGACCGTGGCGCGCTGGCGCTGGCGGCGGAGACGGCCGCCGACGGCATGGGGCGCCATCGCATGGTGTTCTGGCCGCACTCGCGGTCGGGTGTGGTGGTGATCGCCAACCCCGCCATCCGCGCGGCCGTGCACGTCGGTCGGGTGCGCGTCCTCTCCGGTCCGGAGCGGTCGGCTCCGGTGGCGGGGGCACGCCCCGTGGGCACGCGGCGGACGTTGGCGCTGCTCCCGGAACCCGACGTGACGCGGTTCGGCGGTGTGCCGCGCGTCGATCCCGCCACCGGCCGCGGCGCGACCGATTGGCAGGGGCTTCTGTCCGGCTACCGTTCCGTCGCGCAGTGGATCGCCGCGCAGGGAGCCGATGGCGCCGTGGTGGCGGTCGCCGCCGACGGAGGGGCGGCGTGGCCCGCCGACACGCTGCGGCGTGCCCCGCGCTGGGACAGCGGCGGATCGTTCGCGGGACGTCTCGATCCCGTTCCGAAGGACGCCCTCGCGTTGGCCTGCCGCGTGTTCGCCCGCGAGCGCCTCGTGCTCATTCCGGCGATCGCCGGAACCGGTCCGCTGCCGGCGATCGAATCGCTCCTCGCCGACGACGGTGGCGACCATGTCGGCCTGCTGTGCGTCGGGGCCGACGGGCGCCCGCGCCGCGGAAGCGACGAAGGTGCCCGATACAACATCCTCGACACCCGTGTTCAAGACGCGGTCGAGGCGATCCTCGTCGAGCTCGCCACCCGGGTCCGCGAGGAGCCGGCGATCGGCGGCCTGGCGTTGCTGATGCCCCACGACGGTTGGCTCCACCTCCCCGGCAACGCCGCGACGCTCGACGACGCCACCTTCGGCCGGTTCCTCGCCGCGGCCGGCCGCTCGGCGAGCGGGGTCGAGCCTCCGGGGCAGGCTGCCGGACACGAGCGCTTCGCCACCCGGGCGGCGCTGGTGGAGGGGCCGCTCCGCGAGCCGTGGCAGGAGTGGCGCGCCGCGGAGATCGCCCGCTTTCATCACCGGCTCATCGACGCCGTGCGCGCCGTCAATCCGGCGTGGTCGCTGGCCATCCTGCCCACCACCGTGTTCGGCGCAGGGGATCAGACGCTCCGCCACCGCTCGCTGCTGCCATCGAGGCCGCGCGACGTCGATGCCTTCCGGGAGATCGGCCTCGACCCGGTGCGGCTCACGGAGCATCCGGGCATCGAGGTGGGGTTGCCGCACGTCACGGCCGCCAGTGCCGACGTGGTCGAGGCGGGGATCATCCATCGGGCCAATCGCGCCGCGGCGGAGGGGACCGCCGTCGCACGCCGCGCCGCGGTGCTCGTGACGCAACCCAGTCGCATCGATCTTTCCGCGGTGCTGCCCCACATGCCCTTCAAGGGAGACGCGATCACGGCTCCGGAGACGCGGCTGGTCCTCGCCGGCACCGCCGCCCGCCGACCCCTGGCGGACGTCCTCGCGGCCGGCGACGTCACGACGCTCGTCGACGAAACCCTGATGGCGACCGACGACGAGGGACGGTTGCGCGACCGGCGGTCGCTTGCGGCCGTGCCGCTGCCCGCGCTCGACACCGTGCCGCGTGTCGCACCGCCGCTGGTCGCCCGCACCGGCCGTGACGGTGGCGGCACCTGGGTGATGCTCGTCAACCGGTCGGGTGAACCGTGCCGCGCGGTGGTGGCCGCGACGGCGCCGCTGGCGACCGCTGAGGACGTCGTCTCCGCCGAGACGCTCGCCGCCGACGGGACGACGCTGACCGTCCCGCTGGCGCCCTGGCAGACGCGCACCGTGCGCGTGCCGGACGCGGTGCGGGTCGAACGCGTGGCGTCGGTCTTCGATCCCGCCATCGGTCCGATCGTCGAACGCGCCCTCGCCGGGCTCCGGCGGCGGCGGGCGGCTCTGGAGACGCCGCTGGCACTGGCGGTGCTCGACAACCCGGGTTTCGAACAGCCGGAGTTGGGGGACAGGGTCGCGGGATGGGAAATCCTCGAGCCCCAGCGGGGATCACTCCGCGCGATCGCCGCCGGCGCGGAGGAGGGGGGGCGCGGCGTCACCTTCACCACCGTCAACGGCCTGGCGACGCTCCGCAGCAACCCGTTTCCCGCGCCCGCCACCGGACGGATCAGTGTCGCGGTGTGGCTGCGCCTCGCCCCCGACGCACCGCAGCCCCCGTTGCGGATCGCCCTGGAGGGCCTCGAGGCGGGCCGCGAGTACTACCGTTTCGCACCCGTGGGAATGGCGGCGGGGGCGATGCCGCTGGCCGCCACCTGGTCGCTGCTGGTGCTGCAGGTGGACGACCTGCCGACCCACGGGGTGGAAAGTCTGCGGGTGCGCATGGACATGCTGGGCCCGGGCGCGGTCGAGATCGACGACGTCCGTGTCTTCGACCTCGCGTTCGACGAGTCCCAGCGGGTGCAACTCACCAAGCATCTGGCGCTGCTCGACCATCATCTCGCGGCCGGCGACCTGGGAGGATGCCTCGCCGAGATCGACGAGCCCTGGGCCCGCTTCCTGCTGACGAAGGTCGAGCCGGCGGGGGAACCTTCGATCACGTCTCCGCCGGCCGGCGAACCGCCACGACCGCCGTCGCGCACCGCGCGACAGAGTGCCAACGGCGCCGGGTTGCTCGACCGTGTCCGCCAGTGGTGGAAGTGAGCGCGGCGGCTGGTGGCGAGTCCACAGCCTGCTAGCCGGGGGGCCAGCCGAGTGCCCGACCCCCGAGCAGGTGGATGTGCAGATGGTCCACCGACTGTCCGCCTTCGCGGCCGCAATTCACCACCAGACGGTAGCCGTCCGCGAGACCGAGCCGCGCGGCGAGCCGGGTCGCCACGAGTACGAGGTGCCCGACGAGCGCCTCGTCGCCGTCGTCGAGCGCCGTCAGCGAAGGAATCGGCCGTTTGGGGATCACCAGGACGTGCAGCGGTGCCTGCGGTGCCACGTCGTGGAACGCGAGGCAGCGGTCGTCCTCGTGCACGATCCGCGCCGGGATCTCCCGGGCGATGATCCGGCCGAATACCGTCTCCGCCATGCTTTCCCTCCGGGTGCGAAGCGGCCGATCAACCGGTCACGTCCGATCCGCCGTCGACCGGTCGCTTGGCAACGCTGCGCCGCACCCGCTGCCGCGGCGGCCGGGGCATGGACCATTCCTTGGTGATCGTCTCGAAGACCTCGGGCGTCTCGTAGCGGACGATGTCGCGTCCTTCGGGCATCGGGCCGACCAGCGTGCGAAACACCGGCGCCCCGCGCAGGTCGAGGTCGGTACTGCAATCGTCGGTGCCGATCTGCAGGTGCGTGCGCTGGATCGCCTCCGCCGAGTCGAAATCGCGGATCACCAATTCGCCGGAGGGATCACGGGTCACGAGGCGCCAAGTGCGTTTGGGCATGGGATCGGGTCCGCCGGGGGGAGGGACGGCGCGGTGCGCACCGACCCGTTCCCCTTCATCGGCCCCCACCGCCGTCGGCTCAAACCCGCGGCGCGACGCCGGCGCGACCGTTGCGGCGGCGTTTGACCCGCGCCACGCGATTATTCGGCACCGCTGGCACATGCCGACCGCTGCGGTCGCCACGGCTGCGGCCGGCGGCCGAAATCCCCCTCGATGGCGAACCGTGCCATGCGCAACAGCACGTCGAGATCGAGTCGCGGGCAGGGGATATGCCCAGCCATCCGATCGGTCGCCGTGCGATCGAAGGCGGGATCGCAGCGCAGGTAGCTGCGATAGACCCCCAGTTGCGACCGCATCGTGTCGGCGAACCAGCGCTCGTCACGGATGTCGGGGTCGTCCGGGGACGCCGCGTGCGAGAAACGCTCGACCGCTTCCTGCGTCATCCGCGCGACGAGTTCCGTGGGAACCGGCTCCGGATGGGTGAGGTGGTAGGTGTGCCCGTGGGCCGCCGGCGTGCGCAGCAGATGGCCGATCACGTCCGCGACCCAATCGACGGGGACGAAGTTCTTCCGGTCGCGGGAATCGATCCGCAGGAGCCGCAGCAGCGCCGGGGCGCTGGTGGAGCCGAGCAGCATCCGGGGGAGCATGGTGTGCCCCAAACGGATGACGGCGAACAGCCCGTGATAGGTCGATGTGTATCCGGTCCGGGAATCCCCGACGATGATCGAAGGGCGGTAGACCGTCCGCGAGCGCAGATGCCGTGCGCCATGCACCAATCGCTCCGCCTCGACCTTGCTCGCCTCGTAGTCGTTGCCGAACCGCTGGCCGACGTCCAGTTCGGTTTCGAGCACCCGGCCTTCCCGCAGACCGCAGACGTACGCGGTCGACACGTGGTGGAACTCGCCGATGCCGGCCGCGGCGGCCAGTTCGAGCACGTTTGCCGTGCCGCCGACGTTGGTCACCCACGGTTCGTTGCCGCGGTCGGACCCGTGGAACGTCAACGAGGCGGCGTTGTGGAGGATCGCGCCGCACCGCTGCGCGAGCCGGCCGATCGTCTCGTCGTCCAAGCCGCAGCGGGGTGCGGAAAGATCTCCGGCGACGACCGTCGGCCGCGGGAGGCGTTCGCCGAGCGCCGTCTCCCAGGCCGACACCGCCGCCTCGACGCGGTCCGCCGGTTGGCGCTTGCGATCCGGCCGCACGAGCAGCACCGGCCGCTCGCCCGCGCGCAGCAAATCTCGGACGAGATACGAACCGAGGAGCCCGGTACCGCCGGTGACGAGCACCTGACGGCAGCCGTCGTCGACGAGGCTCGATTCCGCAGGACCGGCGATCATAGGGACTGTGGCGATCCGGCGACCGTCGTTGCGCGCTGCCGGAGCATCCAGCGATCGCGTGACCGTCGCAATGTAAGGAGCGCGGCGCGGCTTCGCAATGACCATCGCGACGACGGCTTCGACCGCGCGACGCCCGCGCGGCCGGTCGTGCCGATCATGCCGGCGGTGATGCCGCGGACGCGGCATCGACCGCCGCCGCGACGCCGACGACCTCGTCGCGCAGCCTCGACGCCAGCAGCGCCGTGGCGTTCGCCCCCAGCCGTCGTTCGTCGGCGACGACGGCGAGTCGGAGGCTGCCACCGTAGGTCACGATGCCCACTCCCAGTCGGGTGCGGGGCCGGAGCGGCGGGATGCCGAGGATCGCGGTCAGCCGCAAATCGCCGGGGGCGTCGCAGCCGTCGATCTGCGGCACGTCGGCGCCCATCCTCGGGCCGACGTTGCCGACGTTGCTGACCACCGCCGACGAAAGGCAGACCGGCACGCGGGTGAGGAGCCACAGCAGGCCCGGGACACGCCGCAACGCCTTCACCGCGTGGAGAAACTGTGCCGCGGCGCCGGTGTCCTGGATCCACTGGCTTGCCGCCGCGAGCGAGCGGACGAGGTCGACCGCGCGGTCGCAGTCGTCGGCCGAACGGTCGAGAAACGCGTAGCCGATGTGATTCGCCGCCGGGAGCCGCGCGCCGGGGGGGCGGAGGTTCACCGGCATGTTGATACGCACGTGCCGTGACGGATGCCCGGCGGCGGCGTTCCAGCCGAGCACGGTCCGCATCGAGGCGGCCACGAGGAGGTCGTTGACCGACACGCCTCCGCGGGTCGCCGTCGCCCGCAGTCCGCGAGTCTCCTCGCGATCGAACTCGACGGTTCGGTAGTGCGCCCACGAGGGGACCGCGCGGGCCTCGTTCGACGCTGCTGCCGGAGGGGTTGAGAGCGGCGCCAGCACGGCCGGCCGCAGCGCGGCGAACGCCCGCGAGTCGAGCCCCAGGCGGCGCGCGGTGGACGCCGGCGCATCGGCCTGGGCGGGAGGGGCGGACGGCTCCCGTTCCGGTCGGGAAGCGGCCGGGCCGTTGTCGAGGGGCCGGGGGGGCCGACCGTGATAGATGGTCCACAGGTCGCCGAGCCACTCCAGCGCCGCCAGGCCGTCGCACACCGCGTGATCGACGACCAGCAGCACGCTCCATGACGGAACGCCCCCCGGAAGCCGTTCCAGCTCCCGGGCCACCACGCGAAAGCCGCATTCGCGGAACAGATCGAACGGGCGGAGGGGGTCGCGACCATCCCGGGCGCCGCCGAGCGGTCGCCACTCGACCGAGGGGACCCGGTCGGGAGGCAACCACACCACCCTGCCGCCGCGCTTCCCGACCCGCATCCGCAGGCGCGGATGCCTGGCCGACGCCCGGGCCACCGCCCGCTCGAACCGGTCGCGCTCGAGCGGGCCCTCGAGCAGCACGTCGATGAAGAAAACCATCGGAAACGCGGGCCGACGGTCGGCGAGGGCCAGTGCCTCGAACGGCGATACGTGCTCCATCGGGTCGCTCGGGGCACCGCGGGACGGCGTGCCGCCCCGCGGGGGCGGCATCGGAGGGGCCGGTTGGATTGTCCGCAGCGGATGCGCCGGCCGGAAGGGGGCGGGCTCCACCCGTGGAATCCCGGGGTTTTCTTGACAGTCCACCCTGTCCATCCATACTCAATCCCGCGACGGCTCCGGCCCTGCATCGGGCCGGCGACCCGCCGCAGGCACCGGTTGTCGGCGGCCTGCGGAGTCGTCGTCGCGGGCGGCTGCGTCCGCTCTCGGACATCGCGTGATCATCGCCGCGGCGGGATTCGATTCCCGCCCGGCCTGAGCGGCAACCCTCGGCACCGGTCGGTGTCGGCGGTGTTGTGCGGGACCCACGGAAGGGGACATCGCCTCCGGGCATCGCCCCCCTTTTCCCCAAGCCGTCCCCCGAACGATCACGCCGCCGCCTCCCCCGGACGACCGTCGACCGGAACGCCTCCGCGCGTCGACCGGTCGTGGGGCGACCGATCTCGATCAACCGCCAAGGATGAGGATCAGCCTTGCAGGAACCACTCGCCATCGTCGGTATGTCCTGCAGGCTGCCGGGTGCCGACGGACTGGACGCGTTTTGGAGGCTCGTCGAGTCGGGGAGCGTCGCCTGGGGACCGCTGCCCGAGTCACGCCTGCCGCGCGACCTGTACTTCGATCCGCACAAGGGGCGACTGGGTCGGTCGTACTCCGAAATGGGTGCGATCGTTTCGGAGAGGCAGCCCGATCCGCGTGTCTGTCCGTTGACCGACGACATGCGGCAGCGCTACGACATCGCCCATCAGGTGTTTCTCGAGGTGGCCTCCCTGGCATGCCGCGATGCCGGGTTCGATCCGTTCGCCATGCCGGAGGGGCGGCGCACGGGGGTGTACGTCGGTCATACCGGCGGAAGCACGCGGATCGGTGACATCGTCTACGGGACGGGAATCGACGAGACGGCGGCGTTGCTCGAGGAGGTGCCGGAGGCGCGGCGGGTGCTCGGCGCGGATGCGGGCGCGGTGGCCGCGGAAGTCGCCGCCTCGGTCCGCGACCGGTATCCGGGGCGGAAGCCGGGCGAACCGCTCGATCTGGGGGCCCTCGGGGCGGCGCGGATCGTGCAGGAGGCCCTCGGCCTCGACGGCCCCTATCTCGTGGTCGATGCGGCGTGCGCCTCGTCGCTGCAGGCGTTGGCGATCGCCGCACGGGCGCTGGCCTCCGGCGATATCCAGCAGGCGATCGTCGGTGGGGCGTCGTACTGCAAGTCGGACAGTCTCGTGCTGTTTTCCGCTGCCCAATCGGTGAGCAACACCGGATCGTGCCCTTTCGGCCGCGATGCCGACGGTCTGATCACCGCCGAGGGATACGTGGCGCTCGTGGTCAAGACGCTGTCCCGCGCCCGCGCGGCCGGCGACCGGATCCGCGCCGTCATCCGAGGCATCGGCGTCGCCAGCGACGGCAAAGGCAAGAGTCTCTGGGCGCCGCGCCGCGAAGGGCAGCTGCTGGCGGTGGAACGTGCCTACCCCGATCCGACGGAGATCGCCCGGATCGACTACATCGAGGCCCACGCCACGAGCACCCAGGTCGGCGATGCGACCGAGCTGGGGGCGCTGGCCAGTCTCCTCGGGAAGCACCTGCCGGCCGGGAGGCGGATCCCGATCGGCAGCGTCAAGGCGAACATCGGCCACACGCTCGAGACCGCCGGGCTGGCAAGCCTGGTGAAGGTCGTGTTGGCGATGGAACACGGCGTCATCCCGCCCGGCTCGACCTGCCGCGAGCTCAATGAAGAGTTCTCCTGGGACGAGGGGCCGTTTTCGGTGCCGCGGGAGTCGCTCCCCTGGCCGCGGCGCGCCGACGGTGGCCCACGCTGCGCGGCGGTGAACGCCTTCGGCATCGGCGGCCTCAACGTCCATCTCGCGCTTGCCGAGTCGGCACCGGCAAGGGCGCCGGCCGTGGTGCGGCCGACGCCCGCCGGTGACGACGGCGCCATCGCGATCGTCGGCGTCGGCTGCGTCCTTCCCGGGGCGCTGTCGGCTGCAGCGTTCGGCGAGCTGCTCGACCGCGGGGTGCCGGCGCTGGCCGATGTACCGGCCGACCGCTGGAACGTGCGGCGCGCGCTCGACCCGTCGGGCCCTCGGCCGTGGCGAACCGTCGCCGGGCGCGGCGGGTTCGTGATCGGCTTCCAGTACGACTGGCGGCGCCACAAGGTGCCCCCGAAGCAGATCGCCGCCGCCAACCCGCTGCAGTTCATGCTCCTCGAGGCGGCCGATGCCGCGATCGCCGATCTCGGCGGCCCCGCGCGCCTCGACCGGGCGCGGACGGCGGTCGTCGTCGGCACGATGTTCGGCGGCGAGTTCTCCAACGACCTGCAGATGGGGCTCCGGCTCCCCGAGACCGCCGTCCACCTCCGTGCCGCACTGCGGCGCCGGGGGCTCGACGCCCGGCAGGTCGAGGAGATCGTCGCCGCCTACGACAAGAAGGTCCTCGCGGAGCTGCCGGCACTCGTCGACGAGACCGGGAGCTTCACCAGCAGCACGCTCGCCAGCCGGCTGACGAAGTCGTTCGATCTGATGGGGGGCGCGCTGGCGCTGGACGCGGGCGATTGTTCGGCACTGGCGGCGATCGCCGCGGCGGCCGACATGCTCCACCAGGGAACCTGTGATGCCGTGGTCTGCGCGGCCGGCCAGCGGGCGATGGACCTGGTGGCGTTCGAGGAAGCGTCGCTGGACGGGTCGCTCTCGGCAACGCCGGTGACGCCCTTCGGCGGCAGTGCGGGCGGTCGGATCCCGGCCGAGGGGGCGGTGGTCCTCGTGCTCAAGTCGCTGGCCGCGGCGCGGGCCGCGGGGGATCCGATCCGTGCCGTGATCCGTGGCGTCCGCGTCGGCAGCGGCGTAACGCTCGAGGAAGTGGCCCCGCGCGTGGTCCACGATGCCGCGGCGGCGGCCCGCGTGCCGGCGAGCGCCATCGGCGTGGTCGAAATGTCGGGGAGCGGCGCGGCGGCGATCGACGGCGTCGTGTCCGCAGCCCTGGCTGCGGAATATGGCAACGCCGGGGGGCCGCCACGGTCGGCCGGATCGCTCGACGGCCTCGTCGGCCACTGTGGTGCCGGTGCCGGTGCCGCGGCGGTGGTCAAGCTCGCCCGAAGCCTCGCCAGCGGTACGCTGCCGGCAACGCCGGGGATCGCCGGTGAGGTCACGGTCG
>JBJSXB010000245.1:0-4691 GCA_046086245.1 Planctomycetaceae bacterium
GCCGATCCGCCGCATCATCGTGAACAGCAGGAGCCCGAACAGGCTCGTCATCACCAGCAACGGCAGCCAGTTGCGCCACGGCGACGGCGCCGGCTCGTAGCCGTGGGTGATGCCCGCGGCGGCGAGGAGTTTGGCGAGCGAACCGGCCGAACTCTCGCTCTGGCGGATCGCGGTGCGGAAACGACGTCGTGCCGCGGCCGCGCCGGTGGGGCCGTCCAGTTCGCGGACGGTCCCGGTGACGGCGTAATCGCCGATCATCACGTCGGCGAGGTCGCCGTAGCGGACGGTGCGCCGCGCCTCGCCGAGCCCCTCGCGGACCTCGATCCAGCCGCCAACCGGCGGGTCGGCCGGCACCCCGGCGTCCGAGCCGCCCTCCGCGGCGAGTGCATCAGCGTCCGCCGGCGCGGCGACAGCGGCCTTCCCGTCGCCGGACGCGCGAATCAGGCGGACGAGATCGCTGTAGGGCAGTTCCAATTCCGGGACGGTGCCCAGAAGGCTGAGGGCGAAAAGCCCCGCGACGCCGACGGCGATCAGCGACCAGAGGAGGTTGCCGTTGTTCCAGGGGGAGCGTCGATCGACCTGCCGACGGGGAATGTCGCGTTTCTTCGGCATGATGCTCTCGGGGTGTCGGTTCCGGGGTGCGCGGGGTGCGGATGGGCGCTGTGAGCGGGATGGTCCGAGTGGACGGGATGGTGGAAGAGGGGTCGCGTGTCCGGGGCCGGTCGGGCAATCCTTCCTACGGAGGCGCGGGAAGATCGGTCGAACCGCTCCCGACGAAAGCCCGGGATCGAGGGGCGGCCGCTGGTTCGGCCCTGCCCATCACGGGCCGCCGCGGCGGAACCCGCACTGGCCCCGCCCCTTGCTCCCGCCGCTGCCGGCGGTGTCCTGTGGAACTGGCCCGACCGACATCCTACCATCAAGCCAGTCAGGGACCTTCCGGCTTCATTCCATGGCTCCTTCCGACCGCTCGCCCCCCGACGCACCCACGACGGCGGGCGCCGTGGCCGGCGCGGTGGCCAACGCACCGTGTCGGGGCCGTCGTCCCGTCCGGGTGGCGGTGCTCGGGTCCACCGGAAGCATCGGCGGCAGCACCCTGGACGTGATCGCGGGGTCGGCCGGTCGCTTCGGCTGCCATCTCCTCGCCGCCCACAGCCGCGTGGGACCGCTCCTCGAGCAGGCGCGGCGTTTCCGGCCGGCGTGGGTCGTGGTGGTCGACGAGGCGGCCGACGCCACCGTGTCCCGGGCCGATCTTCCCGAGGGTACCCGCTTGGCGGCGGGCGCGGACGCCCTCGACGCATTGGTCTCGGCCCCGGAGGTCGATCGGGTGGTGTCGGCGATCGTCGGGGCGGCCGGCCTGCGGAGCACGTGGGCGGCCCTCGATGCCGGCAAGACGGTGGCCCTCGCCAACAAGGAGACGCTCGTCACCGCCGGACCGCTCGTGATGGGGTTGGCGGCCCGTCGTGCCGCCCCGCTGCTGCCCGTCGACAGCGAACACGCCGCGATCCACCAGGCGCTGCGGGCCGGGTGCCCCACGGAGGTGCAGCGGATCATCCTCACCGCCAGCGGCGGGCCGTTCCGCGAACTGCCGGAAGCCGCCCTGGCGCGGGTCACGCCGCAGGAGGCACTGCGGCATCCGACCTGGTCGATGGGGCCGAAGATCACGATCGATTCCGCGACGATGATGAACAAGGCCCTGGAGTTGATCGAGGCGCGGTGGCTGTTCGACGTGCCGCCCGAAAAACTCGCGGTGGTGATTCACCCGCAATCGGTCGTCCACTCGTTGGTCGAGTTCGTGGACGGGTCGCTCGTCGCCCAACTCGGCCCTCCTGACATGAAGATGCCGATCCAGTACGCTTTGTCCTATCCCGAACGGTTCCCCGGCCCGGCCCGGAGGCTCGACTTCACGGTGCCGATCGCCCTCCATTTCGAACCCCCCGACCTGGAGCGGTTCCCCGCCGTCGGCCTCGGCTTGGAGGCGGCCCGCCGGGGGGGGAGTTGCGGCGCGGTCCTCAATGCGGCCAACGAGGCCGCCGTGCGCGCTTTCCTCGACGGCCGGATCATCTTCACCGACATCGTCCCCCTTTGTGCACGGCTGATGCGCGAGCATCCCTTCCAGCCCGACCCGTCGCTCGACGACATCCTCCGCCTCGACGCGTGGGCCAGACGGGAGGTCGCCTCATGGGTGGGTGGGTGATGGCCGCCGGCGCGGCGACGCCCGTCGTGGCCGGGTTGGCCTGGTTCGTCCAACCGGCGAACTGGCTGGTGGTGATCCAAGTCGCGCTCGGACTGGGGTTCGTGATCTTCGTGCACGAACTGGGGCAGTTCCTCGTCGCCAAGGCGTGCGGCGTGAAGTGCGAGAAGTTCTTTCTCGGCTTCGACATCGGCGGACTCAAGCTGGCGAGCTTCAGGCGCGGCGAAACCGAATACGGCATCGGCATCCTGCCGCTCGGCGGCTACGTGAAGATGCTCGGTCAGGACGACAATCCCGCCGCGGCCGCGTCGGAGGCGGACCGGGCCCGGGCCGCGGCCGCCGGGGATCTGCCTCCCGAGCCGGTGGACGGCCCGCATCCAGCCTGGGATCCGCGCAGCTATCCGGCCCAGTCGGTGCCCGAGCGGATGGCGATCATCTCGGCGGGGGTGATCATGAACGTGATCTTCGCGTTCCTGATGGCGTCGCTCGCGTTCGGCATCGGGGTGCGGGAGTTGACGTGCGAGGTGTCGGCCGTGCGTCCCGGCGGGGCGGCGTGGCGCGCTGGGCTGCGCACCGGCGACGAAATCACCGCCGTCGGCGCCCGCCGCAATCCGATCTTCAGCGACCTGCAGAAGGGGGTCACGCTCGGCGATGTCGCCCGCGGCATCTCGTTCGGCGTGCGCCGCCCCGGGGAGACGGCGGACCGCGAGCTGCTTCTGCATCCCGATACCGATCTCGGCGTGCCCACGGTCGGCATCACCAGCCCGTTCTCCACCCGGCTGCCGCGCGACATCTCCGTCGGACTGCCGGGAGCGGCCGGTCGCGCCGAGCCGCCCCTCGCCGCCGGCGACGTCATCCGGGCAGTGGACGGCACCGCCGTCGCGACGTACGCCGAGCTGATCGCGGCGCTGTCCCGCCACCCCGATCGTCCGGTCACGCTCGAGGTGGAGTCGGCCGGGGAGGGGAGCGCCGCGCCGCAACGCACCGTGGTGCTTCCGCCGCAGCCGCGGTTGATGACCGGCCTGGAGATGGAGCCGCTGCCGATCGCCGCCGTTCAGGACGGCTCGCCCGCGGCGGCGGCGGACCTGCGTCCGGGGGATCGGATCCGCGCCGTCGATGGCGCCCCGATCGGCGACCCGACGACGCTCGAAGACAGGCTCCGCCGCCGCGCGGGGCGCGAGACGACGCTGGCGATCGATCGCGCCGGCGAGGCGTTCGACGTGCTCGTCACGCCCCGCACGGTGACGTGGCTCGAAGACGCGCGGTTTCCCGCCAGTCCGATCGCGCTGTCGAGCATCGGTGTGGCGCTGCCGATCGACACGGTCGTCGCCGCTGTCGGGCCCGGGAGTGCCGGCGAACGGGCCGGCATCCAGCCGGGTGAACGGATCACGTCGGTGCGCTTCGTCGAACCGGGGGACGCCGAGGTGGGGAGGCCGCTGCCCCTCGGACCCCAGGACCGCAACTGGCCCTACGCGCTGGCGGAGCTGCAGCAGGCACCGCCGGGACTGCGCCTGCGGCTGGGGGTCGTCGCGGCGTCGGGCGAGTCGCGCGAGGTCGACCTGACCCCCGAACCGGCGGCCGAGTTGTTCGTGCTCGACCGGGGGCTGGTCTTCGACCCGGTCTACCGTCTCGTCAAGGCCGGTTCGTTCGCCGGCGCGATCGGTCGCGGTGCCCGGCAGGCGGCCGAGGATCTCGGCCTGGTGTCACGGTTCTTACGCAAGGTGACCAGCAATCAGATCAGCCCGCGGCTCCTCGGGGGACCGATCGAGATCGCCAAGCAGGCGGGCAAATCGGCGTCGGAGGGGTTCAGCCGCCTGCTGCTGTTCCTGACGATGCTCAGCGCCAACCTGGCGGTGGTCAATTTCCTCCCCATCCCCGTTCTCGACGGCGGGCATATGGTGTTTTTGTTGTACGAGTGGATCCGCGGCAAGCCGCCGAGCGAAGGGGTGGTGGTGGCACTGAGCTACCTCGGCCTGGCGCTGATCCTGTCGTTGATGATCTTCGTGTTCGGGCTCGACCTCGGCTTGATCGCCCGGCGTTGATCGTCCGGCGGGTTGCCGGGGCAGCGCCCCGGAACGCCGCCGTGACCGCACCCTTGATTCTTCCCCATCCGACGGTCGCCGAGCCACCCGGCGGTGGCGTGCCAGTGGCGTTTCCTCCGCCGGGCGTGGAGACGGTCGTGTTCGACGTCGTCGGCACGCTCGTCACTCCTGACCCCCCGGTGGCGGCGATCTACCGTGCGACCGCCTTGCGACGCGGCATCGACGTCGGCGAGGAGGATGTCCGTGCCGCCTTCGCGCGGGCGTGGCGACGCCAGGAGACGCTCGACGCCACCGCCGTGCCGCCGCACGTGACGAGCCGAGCGCGGGAACGCGACCGCTGGCGGTCGATCGTCGATGACGTGTTCCCGGGAGCCGCGCAGGCGCCGCAGATCTTCGCCGAACTGTGGGACCACTTCGGCAGTCCCTCGGCCTGGAGGCCGTTGGAACAGGGGGTGGCG
>JBJSXB010000246.1:0-3890 GCA_046086245.1 Planctomycetaceae bacterium
TTGGATGCCGTCCTGGTTGACGTGGACGCAGGCCGGCGTGGTGCCGTCGTACTGCCGCGGCACGTACACCCAGTAGTCGCGGAACGTGCCGGGGAAGATGCGGCTGTGCTCGAACGAGTACTGGAGCACCTCGCCCGCCGGGGGCACTGCATCGCCCGCCGGGGGCACTGCATCGTCGGCCACGGCGATCGTGGCGAAGGCCGCCAGCACCGCCGCCAAGCCGCTGGCGACGACGAGGCTGTAACGCACCGCGGCGCCTGCGTTCGGGGCGTTGCGGCGCGCGGCGACGGCGAGGTGTCTGGTCGTGGGCATGCGCGATGATTCCTCGGGGAACGACGGCCGCACCGCGCGACCAACCCGCGCGGCGTGTTCGTGCGCTGTGGGAAGCCGGTATCATGACCGATACGACACCCGCGTGGCCATGACGGCCCGCGGCGTCGTGCGTCCAGTGGTGCCGTGATGCCGACAGGGGCCAAGCCGACCGGAACGAGGCCGACCGGAACCCGGGCACGGCCGCGGCAGGGAACGGCGGCGACCGGCATCGCGGCGTTGGCGGCGCTTTGGTGTGCGGTGCTGCCCGGTGGCGTGCCGCGCGCGACCGCCGCCGACCCGCAGCCCTCGATCGCCGCCCGCGCGGCCTACGCGTCGGCTGCCGCGCTACAGAACCGCGAGGCGTGGGCGCTGGCCGCGCAGGAATGGGAGGCGCTGCTCCGCGATCACCCCGGCGACCCGCTCGCCGCCCAGGCCTGGTACCAACTCGGTGTCTGCCGGCTGAAAACGGCGGAGTGGCCCGCGGCGGCCGCCGCGTTCCGATCGGCCGCCACCCACGCCGCGGCCGACCGCCCGCTGCGCGACCAGGCCCGCTGGGAACTCGCCCGCGGCACCCTCGCAGAGGCCCAGGCCGGCGGGGCCGCCGCCGATTTCGCGGCGGCTGCGACGCTGCTGGCGGAAGCTGTCGCCGAAGGGGTGCCGCCGGGGCTCGAGGCCGACGCGGCGTGGTATCTCGGCGAAGCGCGCTGGCAGGCCGGCGATCGGGCCGGCGGGCTGGCGACCTGGAGGGCGCTGGCCGCCGCCACCCCCGACGCGCGGGCGGCCGAGGTGCCGCGCCTCGCCGACGTGCTCTTCGCGCTCGGCGCGGCGGAGGCCGACGGCGGCCAGCGCGCGGAGGCGCGGGAGACGCTGATGCGCTTCGAACGGCTCTACCCCGGGCACCGGCTCGCCGCCGACGTCGCCTTGTGGCGCGCCGATCTCCTGCTCGACGACGATCCGATCGCGGCCGAGCGGATCGTCGCCCCGCTGGCGGTGGACGGTGGACCGAAAGCCGACGCCGCGCTCGACCGGATCGGCGCCGCACGCTGGAAGCGCGCCGATTGGAAGGGGGCCGCCGAGGCGTACGGCAGACTCGCCGATCTCCATGCGCGGTCGCCATTGGCCAGCGCCGGCGCGCTTGCCGCCGGGATGGCGCTGGCGGAGGCCGGCGACCGCGACGGCGCGCGGCGACGCTTCGCGGCGCTGCTCGCCGGACGAGGAGTGGTGCCCGCACGGGCCGGACGCGAACTCGCCCGGCTCGAGGCCCGCGCCGGCGATCCGCACCGCGCCGCCGACGCCGCGGAGCGGGGGCTGGCGGCGCTCACCGATCGTGCCACGGAGCCGGGGCTCGTCGCCGCTCTCGAGTCGGCGCGGGCCGACGCCCTGTGGGAGGTGCCGACGCGACGCCCCGAAGCGATCGCCGCGTACGAACGGCTGGTTCGGGAGCATCCCGACGCGGAGGTGGCCGATTCGGCGCGGGCGATGCTCGCTCTGGCGGCGCTCGAGGCGGGTCGGACCGACGAGGCGCTGCGCGCGGCAGAGGCGCTGCTGGCGCGGGTCGGCGATCAACCCGTGGGCGGCGCGGCGGTGTCGCTCGCCCTCGACGCGGCGGTCATCCGCGCCGAGGCGCTGCTGGCCTCCGGCGACGGCGCGGCGGCGGCCGACGCCTACGGCCGGCTGATCGATCGCGCCTGCGGCGACGCGCGGCGTGGGACGTGGCTCGCGCGGCATGGCGCCGCCCTGGCGGCGGCGGAGGAATGGAGCGACGCCGCGGACGCGCTCGCCCGGGCCCTGCCGCTGCTCCAGCGCGATCCCGGCGCCGGGAACGCCCGGTCCGACGCCCTGCTGCTGTACGCGGGAGTGCTGCTGGAGTTGGGTCGCCCGGGCGAGGCGGAGGCAACGCTCGAACGGCTCGCGCGCGAGGTGCCGCGATCGCCACGGCGCGTCGAGGCGGAGCTGCTGGCGATTCGCGCGCGGCTCGATTCGGGCGACGTGGAGGGAGCGCTCGAGCGGGCGGAGCGGCTCGACGCGGAGGAGGTCGACGAGGCGTTTCAGGAGGCGGTCGCCTTCCGGCTCGGCGAGACGCGCCGCGCGGCGGGGCGCGATGCGGAGGCTGTGGAGGCATATGACGAAGTCGTGCGCCGGGCCCCCGATGGACCGCGCGCGGCGGCCAGCCTGGCGGCGTCGGGCTGGTGCCGGGCGCGCGCGGGGGATCTCGCCGACGCGATCGCGCGCTGGACCCGCGTCATCGACCGCGATCCCGACGGCGCGGCGGCGCGGTCCGCACGGTTGGGGCGTGCCGACGCGCTGCAGCGCCTCGGCGACACCGCGGCGGCACTGGCCGATGCGGAGCATCTGCTGGCGCGCCATGCCGAGGGGTCCGCGATGCTGGCGGAGCGGACCCTCGCGGAGACGCGGCTGGTGGCCGGCATCTGTCTGATGGCGTCGGGCAGGCCGGCGGACGCCGCCGCGGTGTTCGACCGCGTACTCGCCGACCAGCCGGCTTTTGCCCGTGCCGATCGGGTGCTGTGGGAGCGCGGTATGGCGGCGGTGGCGCTGGCCGACGGTCCCGCCGCGGCGACGGCGTTCAACCAGCTTGTGGAGCGGTTCCCCGCCAGTCCGCGGGCCGCCGACGCGTGGTTGGAGTTGGGGGAGGCGGCGTTCGCCGAGGGGCGCGCGGCGGACGCGGCGGACTGCTACCGCCGCGCCGTGGCCGCGGCCGGTGGCGGACCGATCGTCGAGCAGGCTTGGCACAAGCTCGGCTGGGTCCACGCCGTCGGCGGCGACCATGCGGCGGCGCGTGCCGCCTTCACCGCCCAACTCGACGCCGCGCCCGCGGGCTCCTGGGCTGCCGACGGCCAGGTCCTCCTCGGCCGGTCGTTGTTCGAGTTGGGACGAATCGAGGAGGCGGGGCGGGCGTTGGACGCGGCGCTCGCCGAGCCACAGCGGATCTCGAGCGCGCCGCTGCGGGCGCTGGCGTTGGTCCGCGCCAGCGAGGTCGCCGCGCTGGAGGGGGCGTGGGAGCGGAGTCTCGCCCGGGCCGAGGAGGCGCTGGCGGCCCATGCCGGGGAAGCCGGCGCGGCCGACGGCACGCCGGCGCTGGCACGCTACGCCGCCGCGTGGGCCCGGCAGAACCTCGGTCGCCTCGACGAGGCCCGAGAGGATTTCCGCGCGCTTGCCAATGCGGCCGCGACGCCGCTCGCCGCGCGGGCACGACTCATGGAGGGCGAGGTGCTGTTCGAGCAGGAACGGCACAAGGACGCGATCAAGGCGTTCTTCAAGGCGGCCTATGGCTTCGGCGAGCAGCAGGCGCCGCCGGCCTTTCACCCGTGGCAGGCCCAGGCCACCTCCGAGGCGGCCCGGTGCTTCGAGGTGCTGCAGCAGTCCGATCAGGCCCGCAGGCTGTATGCCGAGTTGATCGCCCGATATCCCGATTCCCAACAAACGCCCGCCGCCCGCAAGCGGCTCGAGGCGCTCGGCCCCGGCGGAGGCAAGGCACCGTGAGCGAACGCGTCCAGACCCTGTGGCAACTGTTCCTCGCGGGCGGCCTGCTGATGTGGCCGATCGTGGCGATGTCGCTC
>JBJSXB010000247.1:0-31838 GCA_046086245.1 Planctomycetaceae bacterium
GGCCATGCCGGTTGCGTGGAAATGTCGGCTGGCCCACCGCCGTGGTGCCCCGTGCAGCACGATGCCCCCGATAGAAATCCCCCAAAAGGAGGGGTTTTGTGGTTTTGCCATCGGTCGGGTGGCGACGCGGTCCTGTCCTGCGGGCGCTCGAGGCGGCTCGAACGCGGCGGGCCCTGGCATGGCGGGCTTCTTGACACCGTCCGATCGGCTCCGGATACTTCGCTCGTTGGGTTGACGGATGGATTGGCCTGCATCCACGGCGTTCGTAGCGTTCAGGCCGCCAAACAAAAAGGAAGTCCGGCGAACGACCCTCCGCGGGAGTTTCTCGTTACCCGCGTCAGCGTCGTTCGGCATCTCCGGCGTTGGTCTCGTCGGCGGTCGCTCCGCCTAGGCTTGCCGTCACGGTCGGTTGCGGGTCTTTCTCCACGCGGTGCGGGTCGTCGGTCCGAGTCGGTCGGTCGCCTTGGTGCGACGGCGATTTGGCGACCATGGGCCCGATCCAGCCGCTGGGTTCGAAAGCCCGTTGATGATGGCGGCGGGCCTTGGGGTTCGGCCGTTTTTCCCGCGCTGCATGCGGCAGATGTCGTGTGCCGGCGGGTCGTTCCGGGTGATCGCCTCCGGGCCTTTGGTTCGGTGGCAGCGATGGCTGGGTCGTCGGGCGGCACCTCGTGGTGAACCGCGTCCCACTGCCGGCTCGCCACAGCGGTCCCCTGGAGTCGAGGGCGACGGGGGGAGTTCCGCAGGCGGTTGTGAAGTAGACGGTGAAAAAAAGGGCCACGAGCCCTGGCGATCGGGAAGGGTGTCTGGGTTCACGGGGTATTCGGGTTCACGAGTGGCCGGGGGGACGGCACAACGGTAACGGTCACGGGTCCGGGAGCGACGGCAAGCGGGGCTGCACCGGAGAACCGATGCCACGCGCCGGACGATGAGACCGGACGACCACACAAGCATTCGCCTGATGGAGCGGGCGTTGGTGACACTCGAGTGCGGGGGCATCCCCGGCGTGGCGCGTCGCGATCGTTCGATGACCGCCCCGCGGCTGTGCCGTTTTCCGAGCGTCGCCGGCCGGCGTGGGGGCATCCCCGCCACGAGGACAAGGGTCGACAGGGTTTCCACGGAACATCCAGGCACGTTCACGGGGGTGGTTTTCCCGCGGCTGCGCCGGCCCGGCACGGTCGTGTGGGTCGGTCGCCGTCGGGTCTGCCGGACGATGCGGGGTTCCGTTGTCGGTCGTGGGTGTCTCGGCAGGTGCCCGAGCTCCCGCCGGGCGCGGTGACCCAAGGTGCATGACGGTGTCGGTTGACGAGCGGCGAAAACGGTTTCGCTGTCGTCCAAGGGGCGGGTTTCCACGAAGGGTGCGTGTCAGATATGTCGAAGCGGAGGCGATCGCGGTCGCACGGCCGGCAGGGATTCGGCGGAGGCCAGCCCGGCCAGCCGGGGCAGTTCGGGTCCGGAGGCGTGCCCGGTGGCGGCGGTGGCTATGGGTACGGCGGCCGCCGCGGGCGCGGGCGGTATCGCCGCGGCGGTGGCGGCGGTGGTGGAACACCCGGTGCCGCCGGCGCCGGTGCGGTCGGGATGGACGGCGAGGGCATGCGGCCCCCCGAGGCCGAACCGGAGGTCGCCGAGAACGGCGAACCGATTCCGCTCGAGCCGGGCGCCGGTGTTCTCGAGATGCATCCCAACGGGTACGGATTCCTCCGCAGTGCCGACACCAACTACACGCGCGAGCGCACCGATCCGTTCGTCCCGGGGACGATGATCGAACGCTACCGGTTGCGCGAGGGGGTGTTCATCAAGGGGCTCGTCCAGCCCGGGCGGCGGCAGCAGGGGCCGCGTGTCCGCGAGATCCAGGAAGTCGAGGGGCTCCCTCCCGACGAGTATCCGAAGGTGAAGACCTTCGACCAACTCACCCCCATCAACCCCGAGACGTGGCTGCGGCTGGAGACCGGTCAGCAACCGCTCACCACGCGGATCATGGATCTGCTCACGCCGCTCGGCAAGGGACAGCGGGCCCTGATCGTCGCGCCCCCGCGCACCGGCAAAACGGTGCTCCTGCAGCAGGTGTCGCAGGCGGTGTCGACGAACCATCCGGAACTGTCGCTCGTCATGCTGCTCATCGACGAGCGTCCGGAGGAAGTCACCGACATGCGGCGGACGGTCAAGGGAGAAGTGCTGGCCAGCAGCCTCGATTGCGACGTCGAGAGTCACGTGCGGCTGTCGCAACTGGTGATCGAGCGCTGCAAACGGATGGCCGAGGCCGGCAAGGACGTGTTCCTGCTGATGGACTCGATCACGCGCATGGCTCGGGCGTTCAATAAGTGGGTCGGCAACACCGGCCGCACGATGTCCGGCGGTGTGGATATCAAGGCGCTCGATATCCCCAAGAAGCTGTTCGCCACGGCCCGTGTGTTCGAGGAAGGTGGATCACTGACGATCGTCGCGACGGCCCTGGTCGATACCGGGAGCCGGATGGACGAGCTGATTTTTCAGGAGTTCAAGGGCACGGGGAACATGGAGCTCGTCCTCGACCGGAAACTCGCCGATCGGCGGGTCTGGCCGGCGATCGACATCTCGCAGTCGGGCACCCGGCGCGAGGAGAAACTGCTCGACCCCGACACCCTCCACGCGGTGAACATGCTGCGACGGACGCTGTCCAGCATGCATCACGTCGACGCGATGGAGCAGCTCACCAAGCAGCTGGCGAAGTTCAAGAGCAACCGCGAGTTCATCACGCTGATCGCCAGTTCGCGGTCGAGCGACTGACGGCCCGGATCGAGCGGACCAGGCGCGGCGGGACCGCTCGTGCGGTCCGGTTGGCGGCGGCGATCACCCCTCAGTCCGGGGCAGCCCTCGCGGCGGTTGGGCGCCGCCGTCCTCGGGACGTTGGTGTTTGTCCTCGGGACGATGGTGTACCGCCGGGGCGCGGCTCTCCCAGTAGGCGTACTGGGGGTCACCGCATCGAAAGGAGAACACGGCGTCGGGCAGCCGGTCTTCTCCGCGCCCCTCCGAGCGGACGCGGACGACGATCGCATCGCCGCGCCGCTCGACCGAGAGGCGATCGGCCGGGGGCAGGTGTTCGCTCCAGGCGGATGGCGGCGCGCACGACGTGGGGCCATCGCCTGGCGACGGGGAAGCGGGCATGGTGCACGGGGTGGGGTGGCGGAGGCGGGATGACGGGCGGAAGACGCGAAGCGATGATTATGGATACCAGGGTCGCTTTTCCGCCAGCGGTCGGTGAGGAGAGGTTTTTGACCGGTTTTTTTGCCCCGCCGTATACTTTTTTCGTGAAATCAGCGGATCGAGGAGTACGCAACGCATGACGCCCTACGGGTCGTTGGCGGACGATTTTTACGTCAACATGAACCTGGCCACGGAGATGGAACTCCCCGGCCAGAGAGAGACGATCCTCCACTTCTTCGAGTGCCTCCAGAAGAAGTACCCGACGATGCGGAAGTTCTACTGCCGCGACAAACGGGATTTCGTCCTCGAGGAGGACAAGGATCAGGGGCGCTACCGCTGGGCCGCCGTCGAGTCGAAGCGGCTGTGCTCCGGTCAGGTGAATCCGCCCTCGATGGAATCGGCGCTCGACCAGCACCGCCTGGTGCTCGAACTCGCCCCCGCGCTGCTGTCGGTGAGTCCGCTCGATTGCGAGGCCCTCGATCTGCTGTTCGGCTTCGACTTCGCGTTCCGTGGTAACCACAACGCCTTGCTCGCCGAAGCGCTCGGGGTCGGTTCGGCGCTCGACAGGGTCGCCGAACTGCCGGGGTGCCGGGTGATCAACTACGAGCCGTCGCTGACCGTCGCGGTCGACGAGGATTGCCGTGTCCAGGTGCGAGTCAGCACCGAGACGCGGACCAACGCCTTCCAGGTGCGCACCGGCGAGTTCGCCGAGGAGCAATTGAGCGTGTACGTCACGGCACGTCAGTACGGCAGCCTCGATCCGCACGCCGGGTATCTCGACGCGATCGAGCGATTGTTCCGGGTCGGCCAGGAGGTGGTCGACGGGTGTGTCGTGAACCAGATCCTCAAGCCGCTGGCCCGCGCGATCTCGATGAAGTGACCCGCGGCGGGTCCCGGGGCTGCTGGCCTGCAGGATTTCGGGCTCGTGCAGGCGTCGGGAGGGAGTCAGCCGGATCACCCGAGCGAATCGCCGGTTCTTGCCGCCGGTTCTCGCGTCGGCCGGTTCGGTCAACGGCCGCCGCGGCCCCGTCCCCGATCGTGGTCGTCGGCACGCTGCGGCCGATTGCGGGCGTCGAGATTGCCGGCGATGACGATCCCGATCGCCTCGACCCAACTCGGGACGTCGAGCACCGACCCCAGCCCGCTCTCGGTGAGCACGTCGTCGTCGGCCGTGTCGCGTCGCGATTCACGGCGCGGCGCGGTCGCGCCCTCCTCGATCCCGAGGTACTCGAGTCCCTCGTCGTCCTCCTCGAATCCTCCGGCCACCGGTGCGAAGTCGTCACGCCGTGCCCGCTGCATGCCCGACGAGCGTGGTGCATCGCCGCGACGGCGCCCGCGACGGCCGCGTCGTCGGCCAGCATCACCATCGCCCTCCTGCCGAGGCGGGCGGGCGGTGCCCGACCGTTCCCCGTCGCCGGCGGTCGTTCCTTCGCCGCTCCGACGCCGGCCACGGCGTCGCCGGCTCCCGCCGCGGCGGTCGTCGCCGTCCCCGCCGTCCGTCGCCCGAACGCCGTCGGGAGCCCGCGCGTCATCGGGGCCCCGCGCGTCGTGAGGGGCCCGGGGGCGCACCCCGTAGCCGGCGGGCAGTGGCTCGTCGTCCGCATCGGACGCGGCCGCCGGCGTGATACCGGGCGCGCCGGAGGAATCCCCCTCCGCCGCGCGTTCCCGGCCTGATCGGCCCCGCCCGCCGCGCCGGCCCCGGCGCCGTCGCGAGCGTCGCCGCGGTTCGCCGTCGCCTTCGCCGCTTTCGGAAGCCGCGCCGTCTTCGGATGCACGGCCGCCGACGGGCGGAGCGCCGCCGTCTCCGTCGTGGGCATCGACGTCGGGGAACCCGCGCTCGTCACGGGAGTCGGGCAATCCCCAGTCGTCGGCACCGAGCCGCGGTTCGCCCGGCCGCGTCGACGACCGTGGCGGCGCGAAGCGCTCGTCGTACCCGCGTGGTTCGCGTGGCGGAATGCCACGCTCGCCGCGGGCGCGGTCCCCGCCGTCGATACCGTCGGCGCCCGGTCCAGCGGAGTCGCGGGGCTCGTCGTCGTGTGCCGGCATCATGTCGCCGCCCGCCGACTCGCGGGGCATGGCGGCGCGATCGTCGCCCCGTCGCCCCCGGCCACCGCGGCGGCCACGGCCGCCCCGGCGTCCCCGGCGGCGGCGGCCGTCGCCTTCGTCGCGCTCGGATCCCGGACCGCCGTCGTCGCGGGCCCCGATGCCGTCGCCATGAGTCCCGGCGTCGCCGCGTGTCCGCCGATCGCCGTGATCATCGACGCCGCGCTCGTGGTCGCGAGGCCCTGTGACAGCAGCGTCGTCCGCACCCGCGGCGCGATCCCGCACGGTGTTCGAGGAGTCGCGTGGTTCGTCCCGCTCACCGTCGAATCGCTCGACGCCGGATGACGCCGCGCGGCGCCCGGCGCGTTGATCGTCGTCGCCGCCACGAGTGTCTCGTCGCTCCGCGCGGCCGCCGTCGTCACGACGTCGCGGCGGGGGGCGGTCGTCGTCGCGGCGCTGACCGCGGCGACCGCCGTCGGAGCCACCGCGAGACGCTTCGCCGTCGGCGCGACGTTCGACCGCCGGCGGTTCCGCGGCCCGGGGCACGGCCGGTCGGGGCGCGGGCCGGGGCACGGGTTCGGGGCTCGGCGGCAGGCCGAGGGCCATGTCGAGTTCACCCCAGTCGCCGCCCCCGGACGGAGTCGCGGGTCGCGGCGGGGACGATCGCTGTGGTTGCGGACGGGGGGTGGGGGTGGACTCCGGACGCGGCTTCGGATCGGGGGCGGGATTCGCCCCCAGTGAGTCGGCGAGCGAGGACCAGGGATCGTCGTGGTCGGCCATAACGCAGGTGTCCTGTCGGGTGATCGGCATCGCCGCCGCCGGGCACCCGGGTGCGATTCATCACGCCAGCCGTGATACGGCGGCGTTCGGCAGGAGGCCATATCGCAGTCGGGGACGCTCGGCGACCGTCACGCCCCCGCCCGGAAGCCTGGAGGATACCAGAAACCGCCCCGCCGGGTCGCGGCCCCCGGCGGGCCGGATCAGCGGCGGAGCGGATCGAGCGAGCGGATCATGCTGCCGTTGTCGGCCACTTCGAACAGCGGCCGGTACGGACTGGCCAGGCCACGGCGGGCGCGGCAGGCGGGGATCCAGACCACGTTCACCGACAGGTTCCAGGCCTGGCCGGAATAGCCTTGCAGCGTGGTGTCGGCCAGCGGGATCGTCTTCGACGTCTGCGGGATCAGGTAGGTGAACGTCCCCTCGAGCGCCAGGCTGCGGTTCATCGGCGCCCGGACGAGAGACCCGATGATGAAGTCGCCGTCGCCGGTGCCGCCCGACCAGATCTTCGCCTCGTTGGCATCGCCGAACATCACCCGGTAGAACCCGGCATAGATGTCGATCGTCTCGGTGTCCGCGTTGCCGGTGGGGCCGACATTCTGGCGGCCGAGCGTGTTGGCTGCCCCCCAGAATCCGAACTCGTTGAAGCCCCACACGTAGCTCACCTCGCCTCGGATCTGCGAGAGACTGACGTCGTCGTACAGGTCGTCGTGGAGGTAGTCCCACACCGCGCCGCCCTGGAGGCCGCGGCCCTCGAAGGCGCGGGTGTAGAAGCCGGTGGTCAGGAACACCTGGTTCCGCGACCCGTTGGACAGCGGCGTGGTGCCGAGGCGGACGGTGGTCGATTGGAAGTCGGTCTGCACGCCGCGGACGCCGACCTGCCAGCCGACGCCCAGCGCGTTCCAGAACGGCATGCCCCAGTTGACGTACTCGTTGAAGCCGTAGTTGCCGAGCAGGCCGAGGTCGAGCGGGTTCTGGAACGACGTCACGCCGGCGCTGGCGGAGAGGTCGCGGTACCACCGCCAGCCGTAGTACGGTCTGCCGAAGCGACGGAGGAAGGCGCAGATCCGCCCGTCGTGTTCATAGAACGGCAGGCACCCGCACGGCTCGCAGTCCTCGCAGGCGAAGGGATCGTCGTACGGCGAGGGGACGTGCAGTTGCACGTCGCCGGTCCACCCGGGACCGATCGCGCCCGAGCCGTCGTCCATGAGCATCGAGCCGTCGTCGATGATCGTGCCGCCACCGAAGCCGCCGCCGAGCGGATCGCCGCCATCGATGCCGCCGTCGAAGACCATCGACCCGTTCATCGAGCCTTCGTCGAACGACGGCATCGAGCCGTCGCCGGTTCCTTCGATGATGATCTCGCCGGGTCCGGGGGCGTCGTCACGCAGCGGCATCGCCGACGAGCGCGCCGGCGGGACGCCGTCGGTCGGGCCCCGCGGCGCCGGCAGCGGCGCGGCCGTCGGGGTGGGTGCGGCGGCGGGAGCCGGTGACAGCACCGAGGGCAGGCCGTCGGCGTTGAGAGCGATCCGGGGGGCCCGGGTGGCGCGCGGGTTGCCCGGCGACCCTGTCCGGGGAGCCGGTACGGTGCCGGCCGTGCGCCGGGCGGGAGCGGCCGCCGTCTGCCGCACGGGCTGGGGGCGCCGCGTTTCGTCGCCGAGCATCGGCCGGCCGATTTCACCCTGCGGCGCGCGGTTGAACGCGGCGCCGAAGATCCCCTGTGGATTGGCGGGATCGATCGCACGGCGGACCACATCGCCGAACGCCGCCGACGGGGCCGATCCGCGCGGGTCGATACGCCGCTCCGTGGCGGGCCGCTGCAAGACCGGGCCACTCGCCGAACGGTCCGGCATCGGCCGCGCGATGGGCACCGCGCGGATCGGATTCGGATCGGCGGCCGCTTGCGGGCCGGGCTCCGGCGCGATGGGATCGGTGCGTCCGACCGTCGGATCGGCGTTGCGGTCCGGGGTGCCGCTCGCCGCCAGCACCGCGCGATGGGGCGTCCAGCGCAGACCGTCTCCCCCCGTGTCCGAGACGACGCCCTGAGCCGACGCCACCGCGGCGATCGCGGCGATTCCCAGCGCGGTCAGCAGTCGCGTGCAGAATGGGGTGTGCATGGCCTGTGGTCTCCCGACTCGCATCGACCCTCCGCCCGACGGGCGCGGTACGGTCGTCGCAATCGTCACAGGTATCGTCGGCGGCAGGGGGTGAACTTCCGCCAAAATCCGCGCGATTGGGAGTCTTTGGGCAGATGCCCCAGATTCACGCGCGCCGTGGAGAGGGGTGTTGACCGGGGGCGTGGGGAGAGGGCGGTGGACGTGCGGCACACGACCGCCGCCGATCAGGTCGCGTCGAGCGCCTGGGACAGGTCGGCGATCAGATCGGCGCGATCCTCGATGCCGCATGCGATCCGGATCATCGTGTCGGCGATCCGGAACCGGGCCCGCTCCTCGGGGGAGTACTTCCAGTAGCTCATCACCAGCGGTTGTTCGATCAGCGTCTCCACCCCTCCGAGACTCGGGCCGATCCGCGCCACCCGCATCCGATCGACTACGGCCGCCGCCTTCCGCCAGTCGGTCTCGCGGAGGACGAACGTCACCACGCCGCCGAAACCGCGCATCGTTCGCGCGGCGACGCCGTGGAATGGATGGCTCTCGAGGCCGGGATAGAACACGCGCTCCACCCGCGGATGCGCTTCGAGGAACCGCGCCACCGCCAGCCCGTTGGCGTTGTGGCGTTCCATCCGCAGGGGGAACGTCTTCAGGCCGCGGGCCAGCAGATAGGCGTTGTGCGGCGAATTGATCCCGCCCATGATCCCCCGCAGCTGCCGCACCGGTTCGATCACCTCGTGACGGCCGAGCACCACCCCGGCCAGGAGGTCGTTGTGTCCCCCGAGGTACTTGGTGGCGGAGTGCATCACGAGGTCGACGCCGTCGGCGAGCGGGCGCACGTTGAACGGGGTGCCGAGCGTCGCGTCGATGAGCGTGAGCACGCCGTGCTTGCGCCCCAGGGCCGCGAACCGCGGGATATCGACGACCGAGAGATGGGGATTGGTGGGTGACTCGCTGACGAGAAACTTCGTGCGCGGCGTGATCGCCGCCTCCATGGCGTCGTAGTCGCAGGTGGGCACCTCGCGAAAGCCGACGCCGAACCGGGTGAGGTGCCGCCGGCAGAACTCCCGGCTGCGGTGGTAGCACTCGTCGAAGCAGACGATCTCGTCGCCACTGCCCACGTGGGCCATCAGCGTGCCGACGAACGCGGCCATCCCCGAGGCGAACAGCGCCGCCGCGTCCGCCCCCTCCAGCGCGGCGAGCTTCGCCTCGGCGACCCGCTCCCCGGGATTGCCGTAGCGGCCGTACTCCTCGCGCTGCTGCTGCTCCTCGATGAAGCGGACGATCGCCGCGCTGTCGGAAAACGTGTAGGTCGACGTCGCGAAGATCGGGTCGGTGAGCGCGTGGCCCGGTTTGTCGCGCGATTCACCGCCGTGGACGGCGCGGGTCGACGGGCCGGCGGGCTCCTGCCGGTCGGGGCCATGGGAACCGGAGTCGGTCATGGGCGGGCAGCTCGACCCGGGCGGAGGGGGGAGTCGACGAGTCTAGTCCGACCCGTGGAGGCCGACAACACGCCGCGCGACGACGCGAGCGCCGCGCGTCACGGCCGCGCGCCGCGCGCCGGCAGGCATGTCGACGGCGATGCCCAACGCCGGCCGGTGCCCCGGAGACGACTGCTACACTGGTGCGGAGGTCGCTGCGGATGGCGCCGGCCGAACCGTGTCCCCGCGAGTCGAAACCGTGCCCCGAAACCGTCGGCGTTCCACGGCGACGGCGGACGTGCCGTCGCTTCCCCCGCCTCCTTCCCGCTGGCCGACGACGCGCGTCTGGGTGACCGTCGCGTCGTTGCTGGCCGCGATCGTGCTGGTGCGCGGTGGCGGGCTGGCGGCGGCCTTCGGTGACGTCATCGACGCCGCCGTCGTGAATATCGTCACCCTGATTCTCGCCTTCACCGCCTGCGTCTCGCTCGTCGTCTGGTTTCTGCGTGAGAGTGGCTTTTCGCGCCGGTTGAAGTGGGGCGTCGCCGCCGGGCTGGCGCTGCTCGTCGCTGCCGGCTGTGCGCTGCTGCGTGTCGAACGCGTGTCGGGTGATTTGGTTCCCGAGTTCGCCTGGCGCTGGAGCCGGTCGCGCGATTTTCTTCTCGCCAGGCCGACGACTCCCGCAGCGGCCGACGCCGCGCCCGGCTGGACGGCACGACCGGGTGATTACCCGCGCTTCCTCGGCGCGGACGGGAGTGCGGCGATCGCCGACGTGCGGCTCGACGCCGACTGGCAGGCACGGCCGCCGGTGGAGCTGTGGCGCCGTCCGCTGGGGGCGGGCTGGAGCGCCTTCGCGACGTGCGGCGACCATGCCGTCACGCTCGAACAGCGTGGCGACGAGGAATTCGTCACCGCCTACGCGCTCGCCTCGGGTGAAGGGGAGTGGGCGGTCGCGGTGCCGGCGCGGCACCAAACCGTGCTCGGGGGCGTCGGGCCGCGTTCGACCCCCGCGATCGCCGACGGCGTGGTCTATGCCACGGGAGCGACCGGCTGGCTGCACGCCATCGACGGCGCGAGCGGCCGGGTGCTGTGGAAGAAGGACCTCCTCGCCGATCTCGGCATCGACCCGGCGGCGCATGCCATGGCGGTCGCCTGGGGCCGTTCGGGTTCGCCGCTGGTGGTGGACGATCTCGTGGTCGTGCCCGGGGGAGGTCCACGGCCCGACGGCCCCGTGGCGCTGGTCGCCTACGCGCGGGTGGACGGGCAGCGCCGCTGGGTGGCGGGCGATCGGCAGATCGCCTACGCCTCGCCGGTGCTGGCGACCTTCGCCGGCCGGCGCATGGTGGTGACGGTGAACGAGGGCGAGGCGGCGGGGTACGACCCGGCCGATGGCACGCTGGTGTGGCGGTGCGACTGGCCCGGCCATTCCAATTCCGACGCCAGTTGCTCCCAGCCGGTGCCGATCGACGACCGCACCGTCCTGCTGTCGAAAGGCTATGGCGCGGGGGCCGCACTGTTTCGTTTCGTCGATCCGACGGCCACGCCGTGGAGCGTCGAGGCGGTCTGGCGTGCGGAGGGGGTGTTGAAGACCAAGTTCACCAACGTCGTACGCCGCGAGGAGCACGTGTACGGGCTCTCGGACGGGATTCTCGAGTGCGTGCGCGTCGCCGACGGCTCGCGCGCGTGGAAAGGCGGCCGCTATGGGCAGGGGCAGGTGATGCTCGTCGGCGACATGCTCGTCGTGCAGGCGGAATCGGGCGAGGTGGTACTCGTCGCCGCCGATCCCGCGGCCCACCGGGTCCGCGCCCGCCTCGCCGCGCTCGACGGGCAGACGTGGAACAACCCCTGTCTCGCCGGTGACGTGTTGCTGGTGAGGAACGCCGAGGAGGCGGCCTGTTTCCGCGTGCCGCTGGCGGGCGCCGCCACCGACCGGGCGGGAACCGTCTCCCGATGACGACCAGCCCGGACGTTTCGCGCGGGCGCACGGCGCTGGTCACCGGCGCCAGCGGCGGTATCGGTCGCGCCGTGGCGCTCGCCCTGGCACGCGACGGAGTGCGGGTCGCGGTGCATGGCCGCGATCGGGCGCGGGCCGACGCGACGGCTGCGGCCCTCGGCGAACTCGGGGCCCACGCCGGCACCTTTCTCGCCGATCTCGCCGCCGCCGACGGACCGGCGCGGCTCCTCGAGGAGGTGACGGCCCGGTTGCCCGCGATCGATTGCGTGGTGGCGGTGGCGGGCGCCGACACCCTCACCGGTGAGGCCGCCGGTTGGTCGTTCGAGCGCAAGCTCGAAGCCCTGCTGGCGGTCGACGTGACGGCGACGGTGACGCTCGCCCGCGGCCTGGGGCACTGGATGCGCGCCCGCGGCGGCGGCACCGTCGTCACCATCGGCTGGGATCAGGCGGAGACGGGCATGGAAGGGGACAGCGGTGAATTGTTCGCGGTCGCGAAGGGAGCGGTGATGGCGTTCACACGCAGTCTCGCCCGCTCGCTCGCCCCGTCCGTCCGCGTCAACTGCGTCGCCCCCGGTTGGATCCGCACCGCGTGGGGCGAAAACGCGAGCGACACGTGGCAACGCCGCGCGGTCCGTGAGAGCATGCTCGGCCGCTGGGGAACGCCCGACGACGTCGCCGCTGCGGTCGTCTGGCTGGCGTCACCGGCCGCGTCGTTCTGCACCGGCGAGGTGCTCGCCGTGAACGGCGGTTTTCGGCGCGCCTAACGCGTCCATCCGCGACCGTTGTCACACCCGCCGTGCCACCGCGGCCGTGCCCACTGCGCCGTGAAGGCCCGGAGCAGGAATGCCCCGGTCTGGGCGAGCGAGGCGGATTGCTCGCCCAGACCGTTGGGGCATCCTTCTGGCTCGAAGTGGCTGATTGGCCCCGGAGTGAACGATCGAAACGGCGGCCGGCAGGGCCGGCTCCCGGGGGACGCCCCGAGGCCGACCGTCAGTCGGCCCGGGCGAGCACGAAACCGTGGTAGGCCTCGTTGCCGTGCTCGCCGATATCGAGACCCTCGATCTCCTCCTGGGGTGCGACGCGAAGCCCGACCACCGCCTTGATCACCAGCCAGCAGACGGCCGAGACGGGCACGACGTAGGCGCCGACCAAAAGCACGCCGACGAGTTGGGCGATGAGTTGCTTCGTCCCGCCGCTGAAGAACAATCCGGCATACGGTCCACCCACGGCCGCGACGCCGTAGGGACCGACCGCCTGGGTGGCGCTGAGGTCGGAGGTGGTGAACAACCCGACGCACAGCGTGCCGAAGATCCCGCACACGAGATGGACACTCGTCGCGCCGACGGGATCGTCGATACCGATCCGGTCGAAGAACAGCACGGAAATCACCACCAGCACACCGGCGATCGCGCCGATGAGAAGCGAGCAGGAGGCGTTGGTGAACGCGGCTGATGCGGTGATCCCCACGAGGCCGGCGAGGCTGCCGTTGAGCGTCATGCCGATGTCCGGTTTGCCGAGCAGCAGCCAGGCGGTGATGGTCGCGGTGAGCGTCGCGGCGGCGGCGGCGAGGTTGGTGTTCACCGCCACCTGTGCGGCGAGCGCCCCGCCGTCGGCCGCGACGCCGAAAGTGCTGCCCGGGTTGAATCCGAACCATCCGAACCACAGCACCAGACACCCGATGAACGCCGCCATCATGTTGTGGCCCGGGAGGGCCCGCGGCTTGCCGTCGGCACCGTATTTGCCGATGCGCGGCCCGAGGATCATCGCCCCGGTGAGGGCGGCCCAGCCACCGACCGAATGCACCGCGGTGCTTCCGGCGAAATCCCAGAAGTTCCACTCCTTGGCGAGGTAGCCGAAGCCCCACACCCAGTGGCCCGTGACAGGGTAGATCACCAGCGCCATCAGGAAGCTGAAGATGACGAAGGCGTGGTACTTGATCCGCTCCGCGACCGCTCCGGAGACGATCGTGGCGGCGGTGCCGGCGAACACCAGCTGGAAGAAGAACTTCACCCACAGGGGAACGGTCGCCCAGGCGATCGGCCCGTAGGCGCCCTGATACTTCCCGCCGATCGCGGCATCGGTGCCGATCATCGGGCTGTTGTCGAGTCCGCCGACCATCCACGAGCCGGAATTGCCGATCAGGGCACCGTCGCCATTGCCGAACATCAGGTCCCAGCCGAGGAGGAAGTAGGCGAGGGTCGTGGCGGCGAAGACGATGAAGTTCTTGGAAAGGATGTTGACGCAGTTCTTCGCCCGGGCGAATCCCGACTCGACGCAGCCGAAGCCGAGGTTCATGAAGAAGACGAGCATGCCGCAGACGAGCACCCACACGCTGTCGGCCGCCATCCACAGCTTGGGCACGATCTCGTCGGTCGTGGGAAGCGCCGGAGCCGCCGCGCCGGCGGCCGGAGCCACGGCAACCGGAGAATCGGCCACCGCGGCATCTTGGGCCGACGCCCTGAACACCGGAAGGGTGGCCGCGACGAGACCAAGAGCCACCACGGCCCACAAACCGTGGCACCATCCACCGCGCAGGTTGGACATCGTTCCGCCTCGTGCAGGAAGCCCCGGCCCGTCCGTGGACCATCCGCCTCGGGGGCACCCGGCCTCGTGCCGCGCGCCACGACGAATCCGCCTCGTCTCGACGGCATCGGGTCAGCAAAACGCATGCCGGCGCCGTGGCGCGGCGCGACAGCGACGGGCAACATCCGCCTCGAACCACGAAAAACGGGCTTTTGACGGGGTTCGGCCACGAGCCTGTCGGTCGTCGGCGGCGGACATGAAACGGCCTCACTGGCATCGGTAGCGCGCACAGCGCGCAGCCGCTGCCGCGGAAGTGGGCGAATCCCCGGAGGACTCCCGGTCGGGTCGCCCCGGCAGCAGGCAACGCACGCCCGTGCGACCGCTGCCGCCGTGCGCCTGCCGAAGTCAGAACGTCACGACCGGCCCGGGGGTGCCCCCCGCGCCGTCGTCCGGGTGCCGCGCCGGTGGGCGCCCCTGACCCTGTTCGAGGGCGGCGACGTCGGCCTTCCAGGGAATGCCGGCCAGAGCGAGGAAGTTGCCGAGGATGCGGAAGCCGTGCTCGGTGAGGATGCTCTCCGGATGGAATTGCACGCCGTAGAGTCGCCTCTCGGCGTCCGCCACCGCCATCACCGTGCCATCGTTCGTCCGCGCCGTGATCCGCAGGCCCGCCGGCAGCGCGGTCTCGTCGACGACCAGCGAGTGGTAACGGCACGCCGCAAACGGCGTGGGAACGCCGGCGAACAACCCCTGCCCATCGTGGTGCACCTGGCTGGTGCGGCCGTGGATCGGTTCGCGGGCCCGGATCACGCGGCCCCCGCCCGCCGCGGCGATCACCTGGTGGCCGAGACAGACGCCGAGGATCGGCATACGGCCCGCGAGGGTGCGCACCGCGTCCACCGAGCACCCCGCCTCCGCCGGCGTGCAGGGACCGGGGGAGATCACCAGCGCCGCCGGGGCGAGGCGCTCGAGCGCCGGCACGTCGGTATGGTGTGCCGGGAGCACCTCCACTTCGACGCCGAGGAGGTGGAGGCAGCGTGCGAGGTTGAAGACGAAACTGTCGCGATGGTCGAGGACGACGATCATGCGGTCGTCCCCGTCGCGCCGGCACCGGCGAGGCCGAGGCCCGCCAACACCCGCAGCATCCCCTCCGCTTTGTGGAGCGACTCGGCATGCTCCGCGGACGGGTCGCTCCGCGCCGTGATTCCGCCGCCGACCGCGAACTCGATCCGCCCCGGCCGGGCGACGAACGTCCGGATCAGGAGGTTGAAGTCGGCGCTGCCGTCGAATCCCAGGTAGCCGAGCGAGCCGCAGTAGGCGCCGCGCGCGGAGCCCTCGAGGAGCGAGATGATCTCGCAGGCGCGATGCTTCGGCGCGCCGGTGACGCTGCCTCCCGGCAGCGCGGCGCGGAGCACGGCGCCGGCCGTCACCCCGGCCCGCAGACGCCCGCCGACGATCGACACCAGGTGCTGCACGCAGGCGTAGCGCTCGAGGCGGCACAGCGCTTCGACGCGCACGCTCGCCGGCGTACAGACCTTGGCGAGATCGTTGCGGATCAGATCGACGATCATCACGTTCTCGGCGCGGTCCTTCTCGCTGGCGGCCAGGTCGTCGCCGGCGAACAGATCCGCCTCGGGCTGGTCGATCACCCGGCGCGTCCCCTTGATCGGATGCATGCGCACGGTGCCGCCGCGCAGCTGGAGCAAACGCTCCGGCGACATGCTCGCCACCTGGACGCCGTCGAGTTCGAACGACGCGGCGAACGGGGCGGCGTTGTGCGTCCGCGCGGCGAGTGCGAGCCGCGTGGGGTCGATCGTGGCGGCGACCGAGAGGCGCTGCGCGAGGTTGACCTGGAAGATGTCGCCGGCACGGACCAACTCGATCCCCTGCGCCACCATCGCGCGGTAGGCGGCGGGATCGTGCGTGGAACGCACCCCGGGATGGAAGGGGAGCTCGTAGCCGCCTCCGGGCAGCGCCGGCGACGGGTCGCCGACGCCCGGCCCGATCGCGGCGGACGGCCCGGGGGCGGCGGTCTCCAGGCGTGCCAGGAGGGCGTCGAGCCGGTCGTGTGCCCGGGCGCGCCGCGCCACCGGCCCCCGTGCCGGCAGTCCCTGGGAGATCGCCCACCCGCGGGTCAGATCGTGGTCGAAGGCGAACACCACGTCGTAGGCGCCCAGCGCCATCAACGGGATGTCCTCCTGACCGGCGGGCGGTGCCAGCCCGAGCAGTGCCAATCCGACATCGTACGACCACAGGCCGGCCAGTCCGCCCTGGAACGGCGGGAGGCCGGGGATCGTGGCGGCGCGCAGGTCGGCGAGCAGGCGGTCGCTCGTCGTCAGTCCCGCGGCGGCCGCCGCCGGCCCGTCGGCGGCGCGCGGCACGACGAGCATGTGGATCGGGTCGGCCGCGACGAACGAATAGCGTCCCAGACGTGGTGCGGTGTCGGCGGACACGCGGCCGCCTGCCGGGTGGTCGGGCCGTGCCGAGTCGAAAAACAGCCGGTGGGGGCAGCCCGCGAGCAGCGCGAAGCAGTCCTCCGCCCGCGCCTCCGCGGTCAGTTCCGCCACCACCGCACCTGACGGGGTGGTCCAGCGCCGTTCGATCCGTGGCGGGCGTGGCAGGAAAGGAGTGCCGCGGTTCACGACGATTCCACCGTGGAAGGCTTGGGCGGATCAGCCGCCGGGGCGCCGCCGCCCGACGGGGCGATCGCCGCCGCCGCGGCGACCCGGGCTGCGGCGCGCGACGGACCGTGGCCGATCTCGGGCCGCGTGAGGTGTCCCCAGTCGAGTGCCTGGTCCTGCCGGTAGTCCTTGCCGAGCGAAAGGGCGGTCACCGCCTTGGCCATCTCGTAGCCGAGATAGAACGCATGCGACGGATCGACGTCGCCGCGCCCGGCGGCGGCGAGACGCTCGAAGAGGGCGAACGGATCGGCGTCGGCGAGGTGGAGTCCCGCGCCGACCAGATGGATCGCCCCGCGCTCGGCGAAGAGGCGGAAGTTGGGATCACGGATGTCGGCGGCGAGCCGATCGAGCATCGCGTCGCCGTGCTCCTGGGGACGTCCCGAACGCAGCACCACCAGCCCCGGCTCGACGTGCTTGGGGAGGGTGTGGCGCGTGATCGCATGGTGGACCAATTGGCGGCCGAGCCGGCACTCTCGCACACTGCTGGCCGCCCAGTGGATCACCTCAGTGGTGAGCACCGAGTCGATCCCGAGCTCCTGACAGAAGCCGAGCAGGAGCACGTTGACGCCGGCGGAATCGACGTCGGTGAGTTCGGTGAGATTGCCGATCCCGAGCATCATCGCGGCGTCGGGGCAGCGGCGGCGCACCTCGAGGGCCCGGCCGAGACTGGCGGCGAAGCCGAAGCCGATCGGCTCGAGCACCGGATCGAGGCGGAACCGCGTGCCGCGGGCCTCGAGCCTGGCCGCCGTGTCGAACAGGCTGCCGAGGTCGTCCGGCTGATCGGGTACCACCACCACCTCGCATCCCCAGTCGGCCGCGGCGGCGGCATTCGACGAGTTGACCGAGAGCACGAGTTCGGCACCGGCGGCGACGGCGGCGGCGACCTCCGCCGGATCGAAACTGTCGATCGACACGCGCAGCCCCTCGGCGGAGAGCATCCGCACCGCCTCGCCGACGCCGCCCCAGGTGCTGCCGGGATCGCAGCCGACGTCGATCACGTCGGCGCCGTCGGCCGCCAGCCGCCGCGCGGTGGCCAGCAGCGTCGCCCGATCGAGGCGCGGGGCGTGGTTGATCTCGGCGATGATCTCGATGCTGTGATCGCCGTAGCCGTTGCGGTCGGCGGCTGCGGCGCCGAACCATTCGTCGAGCCGCCGGAGGTCGGCGGGGCCGCGTTCCACCGGCACGCCCGCGGCCTCGACGACGGCCTCGATCGGCCCGCTCGCGTTTCCGGGAATCACGACGCGGTCGGTGCCGGACGGCACGTGGAGCCGCCGCGCGATCCACGGGGTGGTCATCAGCGCGGCGACGGTGATGTTGAGGACTTCGATGCTGTAATCGAAGCCGACGCGGGGCCCGAGATCGGCCAGCACGCGGCGCAGCGACGGTTCCGCCAACCTGCCGGTGACGAAATGGATGCGTTCGCGGGAGGCGGCCACGGGGAGGCGTCCGGAGGGAGAACCCCGGGTATTCTACCCCGGTCGCGCGCGATGCCCGGGGAGCGGTGGCCGCCGCGATACCCGCCGGTCACGCCATGCCTCTGGTGCTCGAGGGAATCGTCGCCACCACCGATGCCGCCGGGGCGCCGCACCTGGCGCCGATGGGCCCGCACGTCGCCGACGGGGAGCGCCTCCGGCCGCGCTCGCTGCTGCTCAGGCCGTTCGCCGACAGCCGCACGGCGGTCCATCTCGAACGTCATCCGGAGGGGGTTTTCCACGTCGTCGACGATTGCGTGCTCTTGGCGCGTCTGGTCACCGGCGATCGTCTCCCGCCGGTGGTGGGACGGGCGGCGGCGATCAACGGGTGGGTCCTCGAAGACTATTGCCGGGCGTTCGAGTTCCGCATCGTCGCCGCCGACCGCGACGGTGAACGGCAGACGCTGACGGCGGAGGTGCTGCGAATCGACGACCGGCGTCCCGGCTTCGGATGGAACCGCGCGGCGGCGGCCGTCGTCGAGGGCGCGGTCCACGTCACACGGCTCCACCTCCTCGGCCAGGCGGAGGTGGCCCGGCGGCTCGGGGAACTCGCGGCGGCGGTGGAGAAGACCGGCGGCGAGCGGGAACGCGAGGCGTTCGGGATGTTGGTTTCGGCGGCGACCCTTGGCCGCTACGCTGGGGATGGTCAGGGCCCGACCGCGGGGTCGTTCGCGGATCGACCGAGTCGCTGAAACCGCATGCCGCCGACACCGCCACGCCCCCGGACTCCCGAGCGCCTCGTCGAGGTCAAGACGCCGGCGCGGCTCCATCTCGGCATGCTTTCGTTCGGCACCCCGAGCGTCCGTTCCTTCGGCGGCGTCGGGGTCATGGTCGATCGACCCGGGGTGCACCTGACGATGCGTCGGGCGAGCGAGTTCCGCGGGCGCGGCCAGCTCATCGAACGGGCCCTGCAATTCGCCCAGGCCTGCAACCGCGCCTGGGATCTGGGACCACAGGCGGGATGCGACATCGAGATCGTCGCCGCACCGCGGCCGCACGTCGGCCTCGGGAGCGGCACGCAGCTGGCGCTCGCCGTGGCCGCCGGCATGCGGCATCTCCACGCCGGCGGGCCCCCCGGAGAGGGGCAGGGGCCGAGCCCGAACGGCGAGCCGTGGCACTTCGAGACGCGCGAGGCGATCGCTCTCGGCAAGACGGTGGGGCGCGGCAAGCGCAGCAGTGTCGGCATCTACGGCTTCGCACGCGGCGGGCTGATCGTGGAGGCGGGTCGTTTCACCTCCCCCGACGACCGGGGCACGGAGGGTTCACGGTCGCCGATGGTGGCCCGCGTCCGGCTCCCGAGCGCCTGGCGCTGCGTGGTGATCGTCGAGCGCAACGCCGAGGGGCTCTCCGGCGACGCCGAGCGCGAGGCGTTCCGCCGGCTCAGGCCCGTGCCGCGCGAGCTGTCGGCCGAACTGTCGCGGCTGCTGATGATGGAACTGCTGCCCGCCGCGGTCGAGGGACGGTTCGACGCCTTCTCGGCGGCCGTCCACGCCTACGGCCGCCTCGCGGGGGAGCCGTTCGCCGCCGAGAACGCGACGCTCCCGCACGCGGAGAGCACCGCACAGCTCATCGAACTGCTCGGCGAGTTGGGGGTCGAGGGGCGCGCCCAGAGCAGTTGGGGGCCGGCGGTGATCGCCGTCTGCGACTCGCTCGCCTCCGCTGGCCTCGTCGTCGAGCAATTCGAGGCCCTCGGGCTCACCGGCCAGTTCGAGTTGTCGATCGCGAAGTTCGACGGCGACGGCGCCGTCCTCAGGGTGGTGGAATGAACAGGTCCGCGTTCCGTGTCCCACGTCGCGCCGTCGCGGCGCTCCTGCCCGCCGCGGCCGGTTGGCTCGGGGCCAGCCCCGCGTGGTCCGCCGAACCGCCATCGCGGCGCGGCCCGGCGCGGATGCGGCCGGCGCTGGCCGCCTACGGCTTTCGTCAGTTCTTTCCCTGGTCGCGGGGACGGCGGCAGGTGGTGGCCGATCCCGGCCGCGCGCTCTCCGTGGGCGCCTTCATCGACTACTGCGCCGACCATGGATGCGACGCGGAGCTGACCGCCTACTACTTCGACCCCGCCGTCACCGACGGCGATCTGGCGGCACTCCGCCGCCGCGCCCATCTCCGTGGAATCACGATCAGCGGGACCGCCGTCGGCAATCGTTTCACGCTCCCTTCCGGCGCGGAGCTCGACGGCGAGATCGCGGAGGTGAAACGCTGGATCGACCGCACCGCGGCGCTCGGCGCCGGCCATCTGCGCGTGTTCGCCGGACCGGCCGACGGCATCGACGAGCGGGCGGCGCGCCGCGCGTGCATCGCCGCCCTCGAGGCGTGCTGCGCGCACGCGGCGACGCGCGGCGTGATGCTCGGGCTCGAGAATCACGGCGGCATCGTCACCGACCCGGCGGGGCTGCTCGCGGTGGTCGAGGGGGTGGGAAGCGAGTGGCTCGGGGTCAATCTCGACACCGGCAACTTCGTGTCCGCCGACCCGTACGCCGATCTCGCCCGCTGTGCCCCCTACGCCGTCAACGTCCAATACAAGGTGTCGATCCGCCGTGCCGAAGGGGGACCGGCCGAGCCGACCGACGCGCGTCGCGTCGTCGGCATTCTTCGCGACGCCGGCTACCAGGGGGTGGTGGCGCTGGAGTACGAGGAGGACGAGGATCCGTTCACCGCCGTGCCGCGTCACCTCGCCGACCTGCGTGCGGCGCTCGGTGACGCGGCCCGGTGAGCTCGTTCACGGCTTCTTTTTGAAGTCTCCGGCGCGGATGATCGAGAGCTTCTCCGGATCGATGTGGCGCCGGAACGCGTCCTGGATCTCCTGCGGTGTCAGTTCTGCCACGCGCTTCTCGTCGGCGGCCACGCGGGCCATCGTCCGCCCCAGGTCGAGGTTGCTGACGAGTTGGCTGACGATCGTGCCGTCGCTCGAGCGACCCGTCTTCCGCGCCTCGAGCCAGGCGGTCTTCGCCGCCGCCAGTTCGTCGGCGCTCGGACCCGACTGGATGAACCGCTTGAGTTCCTCCATGGCCGCCTTCTCGACGGCGTCCATGTTCTCGGGATTGGTGATCGCGCTGATGGTGAACCGGGCGTCGTCGCCCCGGGCGGGCACACTCACCGACGAACTCACCCCGTACGAGAGCCCCTCCTTCTGGCGGATGCGGTCGCCGAGTCGGCTCGACAGCGCCCCGCCGCCGAGGATGAAGTTGCCCACCTCGAGGGCCATCTCGTCGGGCGACTCGTCGTCGAGCGGGAAGGAGAGCCCGGCGATGAACACGGCATTCGCCTTGTCGGGGGTGAGAATCTCCTCCTTGCCGCCGGCGAGATTTTTCTTCGCCGTCCGCTGGATGCGTTCGTACCGCGTCGAGGTCTTCCAGCCCGCGATCACCTCGCGAAGCGCCGCGAGCGCCGCGTCGGGCTCGAAATCGCCGACGATCGCGACCTCGCCGACCGCCGCCGACAGTTGGTCGCGGTAGATCTGCTTCACCTGGTCGAGTGTCACCGCCTTGAGGTCGGCGATGCTCTCGTCGATCGAACGTGCGTAGCGGACGTCGCCGCGCGGGTAATCCGACAGCTTGCGGCCGAGCGTGACGCCAGCGAGCATCTGGGGCTCGGTCTGCATCCGCGACATCCCGGCGAGCGACTGGGCGCGCATCTGCTCGAACTCGTCGGTCGGAAACGCGGGATCGCGGAGGACCTCGCCGAGGAGCCGGATCGCGTCGGGCAGGCTGGCCCGCTTCGCCTCCATCCCGAACGACAGTCCACCAGCTCCGCCGCCGCCGCCCCGTCCGCCGCGGCCCCCGCCCCCCATCCGCACCCCCATCTCGTCGAACTTCTGGCGGAGTTGCTGGCGGTCGTACTTCGACGTGCCGGCCATCAGCATCCCGGGCAGCATGCCGGCCGCGGTGGAGAGATCACGAAGCGAGTCTTCGTTGCCGTAGCGGAGGGTGAGGGCGAAGGTCACGGTCTCGCCGCGGTTCTTCTTCGGAAGGAGCGCGACTTTGATGCCGTCGATCTCCACCACCTTCGTCCGCGCGTCGATGTTCTCGGGCGTCGGGTCGAACGCCTCGCCCGCCTCGGCGGCGGCGCCGCCCCGGTAATCCTTGACGACGTCGGCGATCGACTCGACCATCGGCACCGCCAGCCGCTGCGGGGCGTCGACCGGGACGAACTTGCCGACCGTGCGGTTGTGCGTCTTGAAATAGGTGCTCGCCACCCGGTTCACGTCGTCGGCCGTGACGGCGGCGATGCGGTCGCGCTGCAGGAACCACAGCCGCCAGTCGCCGAGCGCCGCCGCCGACGACAATGCCTGCGACATCGACGCGGCGTCGGAGAGGGTGTTTTCGGCCCGCCGTTTGGCGCGGAGCTTGGCGCGGTCCAGCTCCTCGGCGGTGAACGGCGTGTCGCCGACGCTCTCGGCCACCTCGAGGAGCACGCTCTCGGTGTCGTCGAGCTTGCCCTCGACCGGCTGCGCCATGAAGGAGAACAGCCCGGGGTCGTGGGCGTCGTCGGCGAAGGCGCTGGCGCTGGTGGCGATGTCGGTCTCCACGAGATTCTTCTCGAGGCGGCCGATTTTGTCCTCGGAGAGGATGCTCGCGAGCATCGAGAGCGGCGCCCAGTCGGGATGCGAGGCGGCCGGCATGTGATAGGCCGCCATCACCGAGCCCACCTTGCCGACGCGGCGGAGGATCACCGTCCGCTCGCCGTCCTGCGCCGGCTCCTCGGTGTAGGTGGTGTTGAGCCGCCGTGTCGGACGGGGGATCGAGCCCAGATACGTGGTCGCCAGTTCGAGCGCCCGGCGCTCCTCGAACTTGCCGGTGACGATCAGCACCACGTTGTCGGGCTGATAGAAGCGTTGGTAGAAGTCGCGCAAGTTGTCGATCGGCACCCGTTCGATGTCGGAGCGGTTGCCGATCGTGCTCTTGCCGTAGTTGTGCCACTCGTAGGCCACCGCCTGCACGCGCTGGGCGAGCACCCGCTCCGGGCTGTTCTCGCCGCGCTCGAACTCGTTGCGTACCACGGTGAACTCCGAGAGCAGGTCCTCGCGCTTGATGAAACTGTTCACCAGGCGGTCGCACTCCAGATGGATGGCAAACTCGAGGTTCTCGTCGGTGGCGGGGAGGGTCTCGAAGTAGTTGGTGCGGTCGACGTTGGTGGTCCCGTTGAAGTTCGCCCCATGGTCGCGCAGCGCCTTGGGCACCTCGGGAAACGTCGGCGTGCCCTTGAAGACGAGGTGCTCGAGCAGATGGGCCATGCCGGCTTCGCCATAGCCCTCGTGGCGTGAGCCGACCAGCACCGTCATGTTGACGGTGATCGTCGGACGCGACGGATCGGGGAAGAGGACGAGCCGGGCGCCGTTGGGAAAGCGGTATTCGCTCACCCCCTCGACGGTCACGACCTTCTCGGGGCGGACACCGCCGGGCGCTTGGGCCAGCGCGGCGGTCGGAAGCAGGGTGGCGACGACGAACAGCGTCAGCACGGGCAGGAGGCGGTCGATCACGGGAGTCCCTCCGGAGGCGCGACCGGAAGCGGCCGCGAGTGCCTCAGGATAGGTCGCCACGCCGGCGTCGGCAAAACGCCCCGCTGGCGCCGCCGGCTCTAGCCGTGGAGTGGCAGGCCGTAGCCGCGGAGCAGCTCCCGAAGCCGGGCGGCGTGCGCCGGCTCGAGGGGCACCAGGGGAAGGCGGATCTCGCCGCTGTCGCGGCCGAGCATCGCCAGCGCCGCTTTGATCGGGATCGGATTGCTCGCCAGCCCGAGGAGGTCGCGGCACAGACCGAACAGCCGGGCGTGGAGCCGCCGCGCGCCGGCGAGGTCGCCGCCAGCGAACGCCGCGCAGAGCGCCTTCATGTCGTCCGGCACGATGTTCCCCACGACCGAGACCACGCCGCGGCCGCCGATGGCCAGGAGCGGAAGAGTCATGCTGTCGTCACCGGAGAGGACCGTCAGGTCGGTGGCGGCGAGTACCTGCGAGGCCTGGTCCATCGACCCGGTCGCTTCCTTCACCATCGCGATGCCCGGATACTCGGCGAGCCGGATGATCGTCTCCGGTTCGATGTTGCGACCGGTACGAGCCGGGATGTTGTAGACGCAGATCGGCAGCGCGGTGGCTTCCGCGAGGGCGGCGAAGTGGGCGATCAGGCCGGGTTGCGTGGGGCGATTGTAGTACGGGCCCACCACCAGCGCGGCGTCGGCGCCGGCGCGCTCGGCGAACTTCGTGAGCCGTACCGCCTCGGCCGTGGAATTGCTCCCGGTGCCGGGCATCACCAGGATCCGGCCGGCGGCCGCCTGCACGCTCTCGGCGATCACGCGCTCGTGTTCGTCGTGCGAGAGCGTCGGCGATTCCCCGGTGGTGCCGACGGGGCAGATGCATGTCACGCCCGCCGACACCTGGAACTCGATCTGCTCGCGGAGACGAGCGAGGTCGAGGGCGTTGTCTTTGAAGGGGGTGACGATCGCCACCGACACTCCGGCGAACCGCTCGGCACGCGTGGCCATCGATCGGGATTCTCCTCGGGGCCCGCCGCTGCCCGGTTTCGGCGGATGGGGGGGAGGATATGATGCCGGCGACGCCGCGGCCAAGGGGCGGCCCCCGTTCCCGCGCCCAGCGCCCGACGCACGCGATGGATGCACCACGGTCGCACACTCGAGCGGTGTCGCCCCGCGAAGGGGCGCGAGTCGCCGCCGGCGTGGTCCGCGATCGGCTCGGCGGCGACTGCACGCTCGGAATCGTGCTCGGCACGGGGCTCGGCGACCTCGCGGACACGCTCGCCGACCGGCGGGTCGTGACGGCGGCCGACACCGGCTGGCTCGCGCCGTCGCGGGCCACCGGCCATGCCGGCCGGGTGGTCGCCGGCCGGTCGGGCGTGACCCGGGTCGCCGTCCTCCAGGGTCGGGTCCACCACTACGAGGGTCATCCTCCGGAGACGTTGATCCGCGGCGTGGAGCTGCTGGCGGCACTCGGCTGTCGGCGCGTCTTGCTCACCAACGCCGCCGGCGGCCTGCGCCCCGACATGGTGCCCGGCGAACTGGTGGTGCTCGACGGCCACCTCGATCTCGTGCGCCGCGACTGGACCGCGGCCCTCGGGGAACGGGGCCGCGGTGCCGCGCGCCCGGCGGCACGGGGCGATTACGATCCGGCGCTCGCCGCGGTGGCGCTCGCCGCGGCCCGGCTCGCCGGCGCGCGGGCGCGGCGCGGCACCTACGCGCTCCTCTCGGGACCGAGCTACGAGACGCGCGCGGAATACCGCGGGCTCCGCGGCGCCGGCGCCGACGTGGTGGGAATGTCGACGCTGCCGGAGGTGGCCGCGGCGCGCTGCCTGGGGCTGGCGGTGACGGCCGTCTCGGTGGTCACCAACGTGGCCCGTCCCGACGCCCCCGACCGCACGCTCGCCGAAGACGTCTGCCACGCGGCGGCCACCGCCGCCGGCGCCGTGGGCGCCATCGTCGCGGCCCTGGCGGAAGTCGCTCCGTCCCCGGACTCCACACTCGCCACGGACGCACGATGACGACGATCCTGCTCACCAACGACGACGGCATCGACGCACCGGGGCTCGCGGCGCTAACGCGTGCCGCGGAGCGTCTCGACGGCCGCGTGGTGACGGTGGCACCCGCCGAGTGCCATTCCGGTTGCGGGCACCGGGTGACCACCAAGGGGGTGCTCGCCGTCACGGCCGTCGGCCACGACCGTTGGCGCGTGGCGGGGACGCCGGCCGACTGCGTCCGCATGGCGCTGGGGCACCTCGTGCCGGAGACCACGCTGGTGCTCTCCGGCATCAACAGGGGGGGCAATCTCGGCGTCGACGTGCATCACTCGGGCACCGTGGCGGCGGCCCGCGAGGCGGCGCTCCACGGGCGCGCGGCGGTCGCGGTATCGCAGTTGGTCGCACCCGACGGGCATGTCGATTGGGAGCGGGCGACAGGATGGCTGGTGGCGGCGTGGTCACGCCTCGTCGCGGCGCCGGCCGGAGGCGGGTTCTGGAACGTCAACTTGCCGGCGCTCCCGGCCGGGGGCGCGGTGCCGCCGCTGGTCGAGTGCCCCGTGGATGCCTCGCCGTTCGCACTGGCCTACCAGGAAGCCGACGGCGGCTGGCGCTGGGCGTCGGATTACCACAGGCGCCCGCGCCGCGCCGGTGCCGACGTGGCGGTCTGCTTCGGCGGGGCGATCAGCGTCTCGCCGGTCGCGGTGGTGTGAGACGGCGCGCCGCCCCGCCTCCCTTCCGGGCGGGTCAATCGTGTGCGGCGAGATCGGCGTCGAAGACGCGCACCCGCGACCACGATGGGGCGTGCTCGGCGATGAAGGCGTCGTGGCGCTCCGCCTCCTGGTAGGCGTCGTGGGCGGCATGCGATTCGAAGACGATCACCAGCGCCACGTCGTAGTCGCGGTCGTTGACCTCGCGGTCGTAGTCGGCCACGGTGCCGACCGAAAAGCTCACGGTGCCGGGGTGTCCGGTGAGCCACTTCCGGCAGCCGGCTACCAGCTCCGCGGCCGCGTGCGGGGTGCGGTCCTTGAGGGTGAAATAGACGGCATGAGAAAGCCGGGGCATGGTGGGCCTCCGCTGCAAAAACGTGGCGGACCGCCGCCGTGGATCAGGAATCGCCGCGGCCGTCGCGGGCCGCCTGCACCGGCGCGGCGCCCGGGGCCTCGGAAGGAAGCCGGCGCGGGGCCGCCGGCCCGACGATCGCCACCACCTCGGTGTCGTCGAGCATCTCCCGCTCCTCGAGCTCGCCGGCGAGGGCATCGAGCTTGGCACGGTTGTCGGAGAGGAGGCGGCTCGCTTTCTCGGCGGCGTCGTGAAGGATCCGCGACACCTCGTCGTCGATGATCCGTGCGGTGTGCTCGCTGAACTCGCGCTGCTCGTAGACGTCGCGGCCGAGAAACGGGTGGTCGTTCGACACGTGGCAGGCGACCGGCCCCACCTTCTCGCTCATTCCCCAGTGGGCGACCATCCGCCGCGCCAGCCGCGTCGCCTGCACGAGATCGTTCTCCGCCCCGGCGGAATACTCGCCGAACACCAGTTTTTCGGCGGCCCGCCCGGCGAGGATGAACACCAATCGGTTGGTGAGATCGCTCTCGCCGATGTTCATCCGGTCTTCCTCCGGCACCAGTTGCGTCACGCCGAGCGCCCGGCCACGGGGGATGATCGTCACCTTGTGGAGTTTGTCCACGCCGGGAAGGAGCCAGGCCGCCAGCGCGTGGCCCGCCTCGTGGTAGGCGGTCATCTTCTTCTCGCGGCCGACGAGCACCTCCTCGCGCTTCGGTCCCATCAGCACCTTGTCGCGCGCGAAGTCGAAGTCGGAGGAATCGACCGCCGACTTCTCGTGGCGGGTGGCCCACAGCGCCGCCTCGTTGACGAGATTGCGGATGTCGGCACCGGTGAGCCCGACCGTGGCGGAGGCGAGGCGGTCGAGATCGACGTCGGCCGCGAGCGGCACGTTGCGGGTATGGACCTTGAACAGTGCCAACCGCGCCTTCTGGTTGGGGCGATCGACGGTCACATGGCGGTCGAAGCGCCCCGGTCGCAGCAGCGCGGGGTCGAGCACGTCGGGCCGGTTGGTGGCGGCGAGCACGATCACGCTCTCGGTGGGGCTGAAACCGTCCATCTCGGAGAGGATCTGATTGAGCGTCTGCTCGCGTTCGTCGTGCCCGCCGCCGAGGCCGGTGCCGCGGTGCCGGCCCACCGCGTCGATCTCGTCGCTGAACAGGATCGCCGGGGAGGCGTCCTTGGCCGTCTTGAACAAGTCGCGCACCCGCGAGGCGCCGACGCCGACGAACATCTGGATGAATTCGGAGCCGGAGATCGAGAAGAACGGCACGCCCGCCTCGCCGGCCACCGCCCGCGCCAGCAGCGTCTTGCCGGTGCCGGGGGGGCCCATCAACAGCACCCCCTTGGGCACGCGGCCCCCGAGCCGTTGGAACCTCTGCGGATCCTTGAGGAACTCGACGATTTCCTTGAGATCCTCCTTCACCCCGTCGAGGCCCGCCACGTCGGCGAACGTCACCTGCTTGTCGGTCGCCGCATACCGCTTCGCCGGCGAGCGGCTGAAGCCGCCGAGGAAGCCGGTGCCGCCGAGCGGATCACGCGCGCGGCGCAGCGTGGTCCACAACAACCCCATGAAGGCCAGGAACCCGAGCATGTAGAGGCCGATGAGGAACCCGGTGCCGTCGGTCGGCTGGCGGACGACCGTCTTCACCCCGTGGGCGAGGAGCAGTTCGTCGAGGCCGCGGCCGAGATAGCTCGACAGCTCGGTACGGAAGCCGCGCGGCCGGCCTCCGACCGGGCCGCCCGACTCCTTGTACTCCCCGGTGAGGACGTTTCCGGAGATTTCCACGGCGGCCACGTTGCCCGCCTTCACCTCGCGGACGAACTCGTCGTAACTCACCCCCACCGGGAGCGACGCCTGCTCGCTGACGAGTACCGTCACCAGCGCCAGCCCCGCCAGCAGCAGCATGATCAGGGCCGGCATGCCCAGCGGCTTGCCCAGCGACGGGCGGGGGCCGGAGGGGCCTTTCGGCCGCGGGGGAACGTCCATGGGCTGACTCGAACCGTGGCCTGTGGGGCTCCGCCGGCGGGAACACAGGCTGCCGGCGGGAAACGACAAAGTGTAGTGTACGGGTCGAACCTGGAAACGGCCCCGTGTCCATACCCGCAAACAGCCACACTCCGCCGGTCGTCCGCGGCGTCGTCGCGATCGCCAGCCGCGAGGGGCGCTACCTCGCGATCCGACGCGGACCCACGGTGGCCGCGGGCGGACGCGTCTGCTTTCCCGGTGGACACGTCGAGCCGGGCGAGGAGGAGCACGAGGCGGTGGCGCGCGAGTGTCGTGAAGAGGTGGGCGCGGTGGTCGTGCCGGCGGCGCGGGTGTGGTCGAGTGTGACGGCATGGGGAACGGCGCTGTCGTGGTGGACCGTGCGGCTGTCCGACTGCCGCGAGCTCGTCGCCCATCCCGTCGAGGTCGCGGAGATCCTCTGGTTGTCGGCGGAGGAAATGCTCGACCTTCCCGACCTTCTGCCGGGCAATCGCGCCTTTCTGCTCGCCGTCCGCGACGGCACCATCCGGCTCGAAGGCTGAACCCGCCGCCGGGCTTCGTCACGCCCCGCCGACGTTGGTAGACTTCCGGCCCCGCGGATCGGCCGGTGACGGCCCGGTGCGGGAATCCCGACCCCGACGAGGAGTGGCGCGATGGAGCGGTCGTTCGTGATGTTCAAACCCGATTGCCTGGAGCGCCGGCTCCTCGGGCGGATCATCACCCGGTTCGAGGACAAGGGGTTGCGGATGATCGCCATGAAGATGCTCCGCGTCACCCCGTCGATGTCGCGGCTGCACTACGCCGAGCATGTCGAGAAGCCGTTCTACCCGGCGCTCGAACAGTTCATCACCGGTGCCCCGGTGGTGGCCACGGTGATGGAGGGGCCGGAGGCGGTGCGCGTGATCCGCGACATGCTCGGGGCGACCAGCGGTCTGAAGGCGGCGGCGGGCACGATCCGCGGTGATTACAGTTCGAGCCGGCAAATGAATCTCGTCCATGCCTCCGACTCCCCCGAGTCGGCGGCTCGCGAGATCGCGATCTACTTCAAGGCCGACGAAGTGGTGTCGTGGGATCCGACGCTGGCCTGCTGGCTCCAGGCGCCCGACGAGAAGGGGTGATCCGGCGCCGCGGGTCATCCGCGCTGGCCTGCTGGCTCCAATCGCCCGACGAGAAGGGGTGATCCGGCGCCGCGATTCATCCGCGCTGGCCTGCTGGCTCCAGGCGCCCGACGAGAAGGCCGCCTCTCACGAGGCACGGGCATGCCGCAGCCACCGGCGGGTGGCGAAGCGGCGATAGCCGAACATGAACCACAGGTTCGGCTTCGAGAACAGCAATCGCGTCACGACGCCCCACGGGCCGCGCTTGTGTTCGTATTCGATGTGCTCGCGGATTTCGGTGCGCGCGGGTGACAGCGCCACGAACGAGTGGGTGTGCTCCCATTTGCGTGCCGGCCCCGCCGCCTGGATGTCGGTGAAGCCGTCGGCGTGGACGTGCTTGTGGATCGCCGTCCAGCGCAGTGGGAGCGGGCCGACCCAGAGGGTGAAGCGGCTCACCGATCCTTCGGCGAGTGGCTCGATCGAGTGGAGTTGCACGATCGTCGGCGGTGGCGTGAGGCGCTTGAGGGCGCTGGTGTCGCGATGGAAGTCGCGCACGGCGGCGATCGGGGCGTCGACGGTGAAGCGGTAGTCGAAGACCGGCATCGGGGCGTTCCGGGATGGTGGCGGACGCCGGTCAGCCGCGGAGGGCCGCGGCGGGGGTGTCGGCGGCGAGGCGGTCGATCATGTCGCGGCAGGCGCGGTCCACCGCGATCTGCCACTGGCCGTCGGTGAGGCCGGCGTTCATCTCCGGCCGGGCGTGGGCGAAGATCACGTCGCGGGCGCTGACGACCAGCGCCCCCAAGCCGTCGGCATGGAACGCGCCGCGCACGTCGGCCGCGCGGCCTCCCTGGCGCCCGAAACCGGGGACGAGGATCCAGGCGTGGGGCATGGCGGCGCGGAGGGCGTCGAGTTGGCGCGGCCAGGTCGCTCCGACGACGGCCCCGACGGCGCCGTAGCGGCCTTCGCCGGCGCTGGCGGCGGCGAGGTGTTCGATACCTCCGGCGACGTGTTCGTAGATCGTCTTGCCTGCGGATTCGAGATCCTGGAAGTCACGGCTGCCGGGGTTCGACGTCTTCACCAGCACGAACAGCCCCGCCTGGCGCGCCGTGGCCGTCTTGACGAACGGCTCGAGGGCATCGAGTCCGAGGTAGGGGTTGACCGTGAGGGCGTCGGTGCCCCACGGGCCGGCGAGCCACCCGGCGGCGTAGCTTTCGGCGGTCGAGCCGATGTCGTTGCGTTTGCCGTCGGCGAGCACGAGCAGCCCGCGCGCGCGGGCGTGGGCGATCACGTCGCCGAGCGCCGCGAGCCCGTGGGGACCGAGGGCTTCGAAGCAGGCGAGTTGCGGTTTGACGATCGGCACCAGCGGGGCGACGACATCGACGACATCGCGACAGAACCGGGTGAACGCGGCGGCGATGGCCGACGGTGTCGGGTGATCGCCGAGGCTCGCGGTGAGTGCGGGAGGCAGTGCGTCGGCGCGCGGGTCGAGGCCGATGCAGGCGGGGGTATGCCGCTGGCGGATGGCCTCGGCGAGCCGCATGGCGAACGGCTCGGTGTGGCGCGGATCGGCGGCGCCGTGGTGCGCGGGGCTGGTCATGGTGGCGCGGCTGAAGGGTGGAAGCGGTGGGGAATGCGTGTTGCCGTGATCGCCTGGCTGTGCGATAGTGTGGCGGTCCTGCGGGGCGTTCGCGAGTGGTGCACGGGTGGGTCGGTGAAAACCGGCCCGCGCGTGTGATGGTTGCGGGGCCGCGTGGGGCTGAATCGGGGCGTGGCGCAGTCTGGCTAGCGCGCTTGACTGGGGGTCAAGAGGTCGCAGGTTCAAGTCCTGTCGCCCCGACTGGTTGGAAAGCTAATCTGCGAAAGCAGTTCGGATACCTGCCGTCGTGCGGCAGTGCCTTCGGGAATCCCAGGGAATGGGGTCAAAAGATGGGGTCTGACCCCATCTTTCCGGAGGGCACAGCACGGCAGGTCGTCCCAAGGGGTCGGTCCCGGCGCTCGTTCACCACAAGCCGAGCGGCCGCGCTCGCGTCCGGATCAATGGCCGGGACCACTGGCTGGGCAAGTGGGGCTCCCCCGAGGCCA
>JBJSXB010000248.1:0-10618 GCA_046086245.1 Planctomycetaceae bacterium
CGCGGGCCGTCGCGCGGCGTGTCGCGCGTGCTCCGCGGCGGCGGCTGGGGCTACGAGCCGCCGCGCTGCCGCTCCGCCGACCGCAACAAGAACGATCCCACCTTCGCCGACTTCAGCGGTGGATTCCGCGTGGTGCTCTCCCCGGCGTGAGCCGCACGTGATGGGCTCCCGACGGCGGGGCGCACGGGCGCGGGTGGGTGGATCGGCCGGCGAGGAGGGCTCATGGCGACCATCGCGCGATCGACGCGGCACACCTCCGGCCGCAACGCGGCGCTGGTCGCGGCGCTGTTGGGCTGGCTGTTCGACGGCTTCGAGATGGGGCTTTTTCCCCTGGTGGGGCCGCGGGCGCTCGACGATCTGCTCACCACCCAGGGGGCGCTCGCCGCCGGTCAGCCGGCGGTGGCGGCCGCGGTGAAGGACGCCTGGTTCGGCTCGATCATGGCGGTCTTCCTCGTCGGTGCGGCATGCGGTGGCGTGCTCTTCGGCTGGCTCGGCGACCGGATCGGACGCGTGCGGGCGATGAGCCTCAGCATCCTCACCTACGCGCTGTTCACCGGACTGTGCGGCCTGGCCACCACGGCGCCGCAGATCGCCGCGGCGCGGTTCGTCGCCAGCCTCGGCATGGGAGGGGAGTGGGCGCTGGGAGTGGCACTGGTGAGCGAGTTGTGGCCCGACGCGTCGCGGCCCCTGTTGGCGGGATTGATCGGTGCCGCCGCCAATGCCGGCTACCTGTTGGTGGCGGTGGTGAGCATCCTGCTCACGCGGATCGCCGCCGCCGCCGAGGGCACGCTCGTCCAGGCGGGGGTGCCGGAGGCCACCGTCGATTGGCTGACGCGGGGCGACGCCTGGCGGCTGTTGATGATGGCGGGCGCCGTGCCCGGCCTGCTCGTGTTCTTCATCCGCTTGGCGGTGCCCGAGTCGCGGCGCTGGGAAGAGTCGCGCTCGCAGGGGGGCACGTCGCACTGGGCGACGCGCGACCTCGCCGGCGTCTTGGTCGGCAGCGTCGCGGTGCTGGCGATCGTCGCGGTGTGGATGCCCGGGGGGATCGCGGCGCGCGGCGGCGGCGCGCTGGGCACCGCCCTGACGCTCGCCGGCTTCGCCGTGGCCCTGGCCGGCTTTCTCCTGCCCGTGCTCGGCTACCTGCGGCGCGCGCAGGCGGCGGGGGCCGTCGATGGATCGGCCCGTGGCAGGATCGTGCGCACGATGATCCTCGCTGCCTGCCTGTCGGGCGTGGCGCTGATGGGCACCTGGGGATCGATGCAGTGGCTGCCGAAGTGGGCCATCGGGCTCGATCGTGCCGCCGTCGCCGCCGGGGGTTCCGCCGCCTGGCAGGTGAAGGAGATGACGCAGATTGCCACGAGTACCGGGGCGATCGTGGGCACGCTGGCGGTGGCGCTGCTGGCGGGGAGATACGGACGGCGCGTCGTCTACTGCGGTCTCTGTCTGGCGTCGTTGGCGACGATCGCCTGGTTGTACCGCGGCACGGCCGGCTACGGCGCGGGCTTCCTCTCCGCGGCGTTCCTCGCGGCGACGACGACCGCGGGATTCTACGGGTGGTTCCCCCTCGTCCTCCCGGAACTGTTCCCCACGGCGGTGCGCACCACGGCCCAGGGCTTCGCCTTCAACTTCGGCCGGGTGCTGGCCGCGGTCGGATCGCTGCAGACGGCGCCGCTGATCGCCTTCTTCAGCCGCGGCGTCGATCCCGGTCGCGTCGATCTCGAGGCGTTTCCGCGCGCCGGCCTGACGCTGTCGGCGATCTACCTGGTGGGCGCGGTGCTGGTGTGGGCGATCCCCGAAACCCGCGGCCGACCGCTGCCCGACTGACCAGCCGGCCCCCGGCACGGCGCCTCATTCCAGCGGTGCGGCGCCGGAGACGGTCACGGAGAACTTGCCCGTCACCTTGCTGCCCGGAGGCACGTTCAGCTTGAGGTAGAGCACGCCGTCGCGCTCGGCCACGCGATCGGTCTTGGCGCCGACGAGAAACGGTTTGGGAGCCTTCTCGCCGGCGCCGCGGGCGCCGCCGGGCGGTGCCACGACCCCCATCAGGCCGCCGAGGGGCACTCCGGCGACGAGATCTTCGGCGGGGTTGCTCTCCGGCAGGCCGGCGGGGCCGGCGCTGGCGGTGAGCGTGAACTTGCTCTCCCCGGTGGCCGTGATCCGGAACGCTTGGTCCTTCGACAGCCGCCCGACCGGCTGCCAGCTCTTGGCGGGATCGACGTCGATGTCGAACGTCGACGAATCGAGGATCCGTTCGGCGAGTTCGTCGAGCCGGGTGCGGATCGTATCGTCGGCGGGATCGAGTTTGTGGAGCGCCTCGAGGAGGAAGCGGGCGCGGTCGTACTGCCCCATCTCCTCGTACGAATCGATGAGCTGGTGGGTCTCGCGGAGAAACGTGTCCCGGACCTTCTCCATCTGCGTGTCGAGGCGCTTGACATCGCCCGACGGCGCCGCGCGCGGGCGCGTTTTCGCCGGCGGCGTCTGTGCCGACGCCGTCGTCGCCAGGCACCAGCCGACGAGGGCTGCCCCGGCCACCGCCGCCGCCATCGTGGCGGCGTTGACCCACCGTGCTCGTTTCATCGCTCCTCTCCACCGCCCCCGATGCCGGATGCCGCTCACGGCCCCGGCGACACGGGGGAGACACCACCGGCCGGTGACGGGCGCGGCGCCGATTCCGCGGGGAGCGGCGGCTGTCCGCCGTCGGGCGACGCCCGGGGAGGCGGCGGTGCGCGGTCCGTCGTGGCGGGATCGCCGGCCTCCGCCGGCGGGGCGATCCGCTTCAACAACCGGAACAACTCGCTGTCGGTGGTGAGCACGAGCGTGGCGTCGCGGTCGAGCGTGTCGCGCCACGTCTCGAGGGTGCGCGTGAAGGCGTAGAACTCCGCCGCGCGCGGGCTGGTGCCGTAGGCCTGGGCGTAGATGCCCGAGGCACGGGCGTCGGCTTCGCCCATGATCTCCTGCTCCTTGCGGTAGGCGTCGGATTCGATCTGGCGCAGATCCTTCTCCTTGCGCCCGGCGATCTTCGCCGCCTCGCCCGCCCCCTCGGAGCGGTAGCGCTCGGCGATCTGCTCGCGCTCGGAGATCATCCGATCGTAGATCTTGTCGATGACGCCGGAGCGGTAGTTGAGCCGCTTCACGCGCACGTCGAGCAACTCGATTCCCCACAACGTCACCTTGGGGGACGCGGCGGCGAGGATCTCGCGCTCCAGTTCGCGCCGGCCGAAGCGGATCGGCGGCAGCCGGGCGGTCGATTCGACGCCGCCGGTCATCGGCAGCACCGCCTCGCGATCGACCACGCGCTCGCGGTCGGACCGCACCATCTCGATGAGATCGTGGCGGGCGACGACGTTGCGCGTCTCGCTGCCGATGATGTCGTCGAGCCGTGAGACGGCGCTGCGCTCGTCACGCAGGCTCTGCAGGTACTTCAACGGGTCGGCGATCCGCCAGCGGGCGAACGTGTCGACGACGACGTACAGCTTGTCGCGGGTGGGCATCTCGCTCGGTGGTCCGTCCCACTCGAGGATCCGCTTGTCGAGCCGATGGGCCGTCTGGATGAACGGGAGCTTGAAATGGAGACCGGCGTTGGCCGGACCGCCGTGGGCGTTGATCGGCCGCCCGATCGGCCGTCCGAACTGGGTGATGACCACCTGCTCCGTCTGATCGACGGTATAGGCGGTCGCCGCCACCGCCAGGCAGAGCCCCACCAGTGCCAGGGCGCCCAGTGGCGAGGCGATCCAGCGCAGCAGGTTGCGGCCGGCGACGAGCAGCGGGTGGTTGATGGGGAGCTGGCTCATGGTTCGCCGCGGGCGCCCGTCGTGCGGGAGGTGCGCGGTCGGGAGGGGAGGCCGGTCACCGGCCGGGGCGTGGGAGCGGGGTCCGACGTCGCGGGGGCCGGTGGCACCGCGCCGGGAAGCGTCAGCAGCGGCAGGAACTGCCGCGCTTCCTCGTCGAGGATCACCTTCCCGCCGAGCCGTGGGATGACGTCGGAGAGGGTTTCGAGGTAGAGGCGCTGGCGGGTGACGTCGGGTGCCTTCTCGTACTCGGCGAGCAGTTGGCGGAAGCGGGCGACGTCCCCCTCGGCCTCGTTGACGCGGCGGATCGCGTAGCCCTCGGCGCTGCTGATGCGCTGCGCCGCCTCGCCGCTGGCCCGTGGCACGACCTTGTTGTATTCGCCGTTGGCCTGGTTGATCATCTCCTCGCGCTCCTGCTGGGCGCGGTTCACCTCGTCGAAACTGCGACGCACGGCGGTCGGAGGAAGCACGTCCTTGAGCTGCACCTGCTGCACGCGGAGGCCGAGGGCAAGCTCCTGGACCAGTGCCGTCAGCTTGGCGATCGCCTCGTTCTCCACCCCCTGGCGACCGACGGTGAGCAACTCGTCGACGGTCCGGTCGCCCACCACCTCGCGCATCACGCTCTCGGAGAGGTCGCGGAGCGTAGGACCCGGCTCGCGTGCGTTGAACAAATACCGCTCCGGATCGGCGATCTCGTACTGGACCACCCATTCCACGTGGGCGGCGTTGAGATCGCCGGTGAGCATCTCGCTCTCCTGGGCCCGTTCGCCGGAGACCTGATCGGGGTTGCTGACGTTCGGCGAGGCGAAGCCGAACTCCATCTTCAACTGCCGCTTGACCGGGAGAATGGTCACCCGGTCGATGCCCAGCGGCAGCTTGAACCGCAGCCCCGGTTCGACGGTGCCGATGAAGCGCCCGAAGCGCTGCACGACGCCGATGCTCTCGGCCTGGACGGTGTAGAAGCAGCCGAACAGACCGGTGGCGGCGAGGAATCCGCCCACCACCACCAGCGGCAGCAGCAACCGCACCAGCGGCGGAATCCCCGGCATGCGGCCGGGGAGCTCGGGAAACGACGGCAGGTCGGGGAACGGTCGGCCGGGAGGCATGCCACCATCGTGCTTGTTGCGGCGCGCAAAGCAAATGCCCTGCCGGGAAGGGGGCAAACCGCCTTGGCCGCCGGGAAAAACCGCCGGCCGGCGCCCGGTCAGTCCGCCGCCGCGGCCCCGGCCCGGGCCCGCGCGACGACGAAGTCGGCGAGCACCTCGCAGCGGAAGAACCCCTCCCAGAAATCGTGCCCCTTCCCCGTGGCGACGACCAGGTTGACCAGTTCCCCGCGCCCCGCGGCGGCGTAGCGATCGCGGAGCCGCGCGGAATTGGGCCCCAACGGCACGACGGTGTCCTCGTCGCCGTGGATGATGCACACCGGCACGCCGGCGCGCGCCGCGACGTCGATTCGCTCGATCGGACAGAGTTCCGCCGCCGCGGCGGCCAGTCGTTCGGCGTCCATGCCATAGGCCGGTGCCGCTTTCTCGACGCCCGGGTACGTGCGCCAGTCGTACACCGGATAGATGCCCGCCAGTCCCGCCGACCATTCCGGATGGCGAATCACCCACGCCGCCGCCCACAGCCCCCCGCGGCTGCGGCCGAGGACGGCGGGCTTGGCGGCGTAGCCGCGGCGCATCATCTCGGCGTGGAGCGCCTCGGTGACGGCGACCGCGGCGGGGCTGCCGTACGACTCGCCGGTGTCGACCCCGGCGACGGCGATTCCCGCGCGGGTGAAGCGCTCGTGCATCCAGCGCTCGGCTTCGTCGGGATAGGCGGGGAGCGTCGGCGCGTAGAGCACCCAGGGCCGGCGTCCCGCCGGGGCGGGCGCACCGGCGGGAGCGAAGAGGAACGCCGGACGGTCGGCGACGACGAACGCATCACCCGCGAGGACGAGGCGCCCCGGCGGGGCCGCCGTCGACCGCGGGAGCGCCACGAGCAGGGCGACGGCGGCGGCGATCGGCGCGGCACGGACGGCGATCGACGTGGGCATGTTGGCGACTCCCCGGCCGACTCTCGGTTCCCCCCGACGATACGGTCGAGACCGTGAGTCGCGGGGCGTAGGATACCGACCGGGCTGCGGTCGCACACGGGGAGTCGGCACGATGCATGAAGCAAGGCGGGCCGCCGGCCGGGTGTGGGCGGTGGCGTGCGGCGCCGTCGCCTTGCTCGGTGCCGTGGCGGCGGGACGCGCGGCGGCACGTCCGCCCGACGTGCTGTTGATCGCGATCGACGACCTCAACGACTGGGTCGGTCACCTCGGCGGCCATCCCGCCGCGACCACGCCCCACATCGACGCCCTCGCCGCCCGAGGCACGACGTTCTTGAACGCCCACTGCCAGGCACCGCTGTGCAACCCGTCGCGCACGAGCCTCCTGCTCTCGCTGCGCCCCGGCACCACCGGCATCTACGGCCTCCGTCCCGCCTACCGCGCGGTCGAGCGCTGGCGCGACCGGGTGAGCCTGCCACGCCACTTCGCCGCGAACGGCTACCGCACGGTGGGCGTGGGCAAGATCTTCCACGAGGGCAACGGCAAGCCCGGCGAGGAGTTCGACGAGCCCGGGCCGGCGATCGGCATGGGGCCGCGTCCGCCGGCGAAGCTCGTGCCCCCGACACCGATGGGAAACCATCCGGCCCTCGATTGGGGTCCGTTCCCCCATGCCGATGAGAGCAAGGGGGACCACCGGATCACCACCTGGGCGATCGAGCAACTCGCGGTGCGGCACGACGAGCGTCCGCTGTTCCTCGCGGTCGGCTATCTGCTGCCGCACGTCCCCTGCCACGCCACGGCCCCCTGGTTCGAACCGTTCGCCGACGACGACACGATCCTGCCGGCGATCCTCCGCGGCGACCGGGGCGACACGCCGCGGTTCTCCTGGTATCTCCACTGGGAGTTGCCCGAGCCGCGCCGCGCATGGCTCGAGGAGACGGCCCAGTGGCGCCCTCTGGTGCGCTCCTACCTGGCCTGCACGCGTTTCGTCGACGCCCAGATCGGCAGGCTGCTGGCGGCGCTCGATGCCAGCGGCCGCCGCGACGACTTCGTCGTCGTCCTGTGGAGCGACCACGGGTGGCACCTCGGCGAGAAGGGGATCACCGGCAAGAACAGCCTCTGGGACGAGGCGACGCGCGTGCCGTTGGTGTTCGCCGGGCCGGGCATCGCCGCCGGTGGGCGGGTGACGAGCCCGGCCGAGTTGCTCGACGTCTACCCGACGCTCGTCGAACTCTGCGGCCTGCCGCCGCGCGACGATCTCGAGGGGCTGAGCCTCGTGCCGCAACTGCGCCGCGCCGACGCCCCGCGCGACCGGCCGGCGCGCACCACCCACAACGCCGGCAACCATGCCGTCCGCACCACCCACCACCGCTACATCCGCTACGCCGACGGTAGCGAGGAACTCTACGACCACCGCACCGATCCCGACGAGTGGCACAACCTCGCCGGCGCGCCGTCCGCGAACGACACGATCGCCGCCCTGCGCCGCGCGCTCCCGGCGGCCGACGCGCCCGCGGCGCCGGGCAGCGCCGATCGGATCCTCGTCTACGACGGCGCCACCGACACGGCGGTGTGGGAAAACCGGATCACGATCGGGCGCGCGACGCCGATCCCGTGAGAGACCGATGCTCCGCGGCACCGGCGCGGTATCCTGTTCGCCGCGCGGCGGTGCGCGGTGCCACCGGCGTTCGTGTCGCTTCCCGGAGGGGTGGAGATGGCAACCGTCTTTCGGCGCCTGTGGCTCGGAATGTGGATCGCCGCGGCGCTCCTCGCACCGGGGGCCATCGCGGCCGATCCCTGGCTCGAGCTTCCTGGCGCCGACGGCCCCGGGAAGGGGAAGCGGATCGTGCTCGTCAGCGGCGACGAGGAGTACCGCAGCGAGGAGGCGCTGACGCAGTTGGCGAAGATCCTCGCCGTCCGGCACGGGTTCGCCTGCCGGGTGCTGTACGCGATCGATCCCGCCACCGGCGCGATCGATCCCGACCGCGGCGACAACATTCCCGGCCTCGAGGCCCTCGGCGGCGCCGAGCTGATGGTCATCGCCACCCGGTTCCGCAATCTCCCCGACGAGCAGATGGCGTTCATCGATGCCTACCTCCGCGCCGGCAAACCGGTCGTGGGGATGCGCACGGCGACGCACGCCTTCAACGTGCCCGGCGACCGGACCTACGCCCATTACGGCAACGGCTACGCCGGCCCCAAGTCGGAGTGGACCGACGGCTTCGGGCGGCTCGTGCTCGGCGAGAAGTGGATCTCCCATCACGGTCATCACGGCAAGGAGAGCACGCGCGGCGTGATCGCGCCGGGCGGTGCCGCCCATCCGATCCTCCGCGGCATCGCCGACGGCGACGTGTGGGGGCCGACCGACGTCTACGGCGTGCGCCTGCCGCTCCCCGGCGACGCGCGCCCGCTGCTGCTCGGTCAGGTGCTCGAGGGCATGACTCCCGACTCACGTCCGGTGAGCGGTGCGAAGAACGAGCCGATGATGCCGATCGCCTGGGTGAAGAGCTACGCCGTGGAGGGTGGACCGCACGGCCGCGTGTTCACCACGACCATGGGTTCCTCGACCGACCTCGCCGCCGCCGGCACCCGCCGCCTGCTGGTCAATGCCTGCTACTGGGCGATCGGCCTCGAGGATGCGATCCCCGCGGCCAGCGCCGTGGACGTCGTCGGCGCGTACGAGCCCACCCCGTTCGGCTTCAAGGGGGCGCGGAAGGGGCTGACACCCGCCGACATGCGCTGAGGCCTCCCCCCGGTGGCCGCGACGGCGGCGGCCGCATCCCGCACCGACGTTTTCCGGACGACGTTTCCCACACCGAGGACCCCGCCATGATCGTCGGCGACGTGATCCCCGCGCTCACCGCCCCCGCGCGGTTCCACGATTACCGCAAGGCGTCGAACCCGCTCGCCGGCGGGCTCGTCGGCGCGATCCCGCTGGTGGAGTTTCCCGCCGATCTCCATGCCTCGGGGCCGACGCGGATCGTGGCGCTCGACAACGCGGCGGCGCTGCGCTGCCCCGGCCCCGCCTCGAGCCCGGGCCTGCTGGCTTCGTTCCTTCGCATCGAGGCCGGCGCGTCGCTCGCCACCGATGCCAACGCCACCAGCCAACTGTTCTTCGCGATCCGCGGCGCGGGAAGCTCGCGGCTGGCGGCCGACGGACTCGCGATCCCCTGGCAGGCGGGCGACCTGTTCACCGTCCCGGCGCGCAGCCCGCTCGAACACCATGCCACCGCCGATGCCGCGCTCTACCAGGTGCACGACGAACCGCTGCTGCGTTACCTCGGCGCGACCGCCGGCGAGCGGCGTTTCGCCCCCACCCTCTATCGGCGCGAGGCGATGACGGCGGCCCTCGAGGCGATCGTCGCCGATCCCTCGAGCGCCCGCGCCAACCGCCTCAGCGTGCTGCTCGGCAACGACGCCTTCCCACAGACGCTCACCGTCACCCACGTCATCTGGGCGATGTTCGGACGACTACCGGTCGGGGCGCTCCAGGCTCCCCACCGCCACCAGTCGGTCGCCCTCGACCTCGTGGTGGACGCCCGACCGGGGTGCTACACGCTCGTCGGGCCGAGCCTCGGCCCCGACGGACGGATCCGCGATCCGCAGCGGATCGAGTGGCGACCGGGTTCGGCGTTCGTGACGCCTCCGGGGCTCTGGCACTCGCACCACAACGAGTCGGGCCATCCGGCCCACATCCTTCCGATTCAGGACGCCGGCCTGCACACCTTCCTGCGGACGCTCAACATCCTCTTCAGCCGGACGACGCCGTCGGGTGCATGCGAGGTGGTGGAGACGGCAGGCTGACCGTGCGCCGCCCGTGTGGAGGACACGGGCTGGTCATCAGGGGATCACCGTCAGATTCCGTGCGCCGCCCGTGTTATACCGCGTGGTGACGGCGGGACCGAAGGAGGTCTTGATCACCGACGAGCCGGTGCAGAGGCCGGTGGCGAAGACACCCGTGCCGGCGAACGACACCGTGTTGGCCTCCCCGCTCACGGCACCACCCACCTGCAGGCCCGTTGCCGCCGAGATGAAGATCGCCGTCGGGGTGCCGCTGATGCCGTTGCCCTGCACGAAGGTGCCGGTGCTGACGCCGGCGATCGTGATTCCCGCCGTGGTCCGTGCGGCGCTGGTGATCGAGTTGCCCTGGCCGGCGCGGCCGAACCGCATCCCCTGGGCGCCGTTGAGGTAGGCGGCCTGGGTGTTGCCGGAGAACACCGAACTGACGACGCTCGAGCCGCCGACCGCGCCGGCGGCGTAGACGCCGTAGAGGCTGTTCGAGACGGTGATCGACGACACCGTGACGTTCGTCGCACCCTGGATCAAGACGCCGGAGTAGCCGAAGTTCTGCAGCGTCACTCCGGCGACCGAGCTGCCCGCCGCCGCCGCCCCGAACACGAACCCGCTGGTGCTCGCGCCGGCGGCGGCGCCGTTGAGCGTCAGTTGGCCGTTGCCCACCACCGCCAGCGGCACGGTCACCGAGGGCAGTGGCGAGCCGAGGGCCACCGTACTCGGGCCGGTGACGGTGATCTGGGCGGGCGCCTTGAGCGAGTTGATGCTCGTGAGAATCGATCGCAGCGATCCGGCCCCGGTGTCGGCGGAACTGGCGAGCGACCACTGGATCCGCTTGCCCGAGGCGACCGTCGCGCCGCCGGGGGCGACGATCGTGCCGCCGTTGGCCACGGTCACGTTGCCGGTGACGCCCGTGAAGTTGATGGCGCCGGTGGTCTGGAGCTTGGCCGGCGGGGTCAGCACCGGTCCCACCAGCACGTTGCCGCCGGCGGAGGTGGCCACCGAG
>JBJSXB010000249.1:0-6318 GCA_046086245.1 Planctomycetaceae bacterium
CCCCGCCTCCGGCGTGGCATGGTGATGCCGAGCTCTCCCGGAGCTCGGATGCCCCGCCTCCGGCGTGGCATGGTGATGCCGAGCTCTCCCGGAGCTTGGATGCCCCGCCTCCGGCGTGGCATGGTGATGCCGAGCTCTCCCGGAGCTCGGATGCCCCGCCTCCGGCGTGGCATGGTGATGCCGAGCTCTCCCGATCATCGGGTCGGCGGGGTGGACTGATGGCCGGATGCCCGCGGGGCGCGGGCAGGAGTCGAGTGCCGTAGGAATCGCACGCCGCAATCGATGGCCGTCCTCCTCGACATCCAAAACGCCTCCAAACGGTATGGCGACCAGGTGCTCCTCGATCGGGCCAGCGCCACGATCACCGACGACGGCAAGATCGGCTTCGTCGGCCGCAACGGTGCCGGGAAGAGCACGCTGTTGCGCGTGATCCTCGGCGAAGAGGAGCTCGACTCCGGCGAGGTCGTGCGCCACCCCAGGCTCCGCCTCGGCTACCTGCGGCAGCACGATCCGTTTCTCCCCGGCGAGACGGGGCTCGAGTTTTTGATCCGCGACTCCGGTCAACCCGACTGGAAGTGCGGCGGGGTCGCCGGCCGCTTCGAGCTCAAGACGGCCCAGCTCTCCTGCCCGGTGCAAAGCCTCTCCGGAGGCTGGCAGACGCGCGTCAAACTCGCGGCCCTCCTGCTCCACGAGCCGACCCTCCTGCTCCTCGACGAGCCGACCAACTTCCTCGACCTGCGCACGCAGATCCTCCTCGAGCACTTCCTCCGCGACTACGAGGAAGCCTGCCTCATCGTGTCGCACGACCGGGCGTTCCTCGCCGCCACCTGCGAGCAGACCCTCGACCTCTCCCAGGGCAAGCTCACCGTCTACCCCGGGAAGATCGACGCCTTCCTCGCCTACCAGGCCGAGCAGAAGCTCCACCTCGAGCGCACCAACGCCGCCACCCTCGCCAAGCGACGGCAACTCGAAGACTTCATCGCCCGCAACAAGGCCCGTGCCTCGACGGCGTCGCGCGCGAAGTCGAAGGAGAAGCAGCTCGAGAAGCTCGAGATCGAGGAGATCGCCACCGAGTCGCCCACCGCGGCGATCCGCTGCCCGCAGGTGAACCGTCGTCAGGGCCCCGCGGTGCGCTGCCGGGAGATGGCGATCGGTTATCCCGGCCACACCGTCGCGGCGGGCATCGACGTCGAGATCGTCCACGGCGCCCGGGCGGCGATCGTCGGCGACAACGGCCAGGGCAAGACGACGTTTCTGCGGAGCGTCACCGGGTCGCTCGATCCGCTGGCCGGCAGCGTCAAGTGGGGGTATGGATGCGACATCGGCACCTACGCCCAGCACGTCTACCAGAGCCTGCCCGAGGATGAGACGGTGCTCGGTTACCTCGAGCGCGCTGCCGCCATCGGCACCAAGAATCAGCGCATTCTCGACCTCGCCGGGGCGATGCTTTTCCGTGGCAAGGCCGTCGAGAAGCGCGTCCGCGTGCTGTCGGGCGGTGAGCGTGCCCGCCTCTGCCTCGCCGGCCTCCTCCTCGGCACGTTCAACGTGCTCGTCCTCGACGAGCCGGGCAATCATCTCGACGTGGAGACGGTCGACGCTTTGGCCGAGGCACTGGTGGACTACGAGGGAACGGTGATCTTCACCAGTCACGATCGGTCCTTCATGCAGCGCGTGGCGACGAGCGTGATCGAGGTCCGCGATGGCCGGGTCGTCAACCACCTGGGCGACTACGCCGCCTATCTGGCGAGCGTCACCCGCGAGATCGACGACGCGGAGGCGGCCGACGCAACGCAGCGCGGGCCCCGGACTGCGGTGCGGAAGGCCCCGCCACCCGGCGGAGGCGGAGCCAAGCCGGTGTCACGGCCGGGCGCCGCCACGCGCGACATCCGCAAGCAGATCGCATCGCTGGAGAAGACGATCGCCCGGCTCGACGGCGAGAAGAAGAAGCTGCAGTCGGATCTCCTCGAGACGACCGATCCGGCGGAGGCCATGCGGCTCCATACCGCGGCCACGGACGTCGCCGGACGGCTCGCCGCCGCCGAGGAGGAGTGGCTCGACCTCCAGGAGCGGGCCGGCGCGGGATGAGTGCGCCGCCCGCGGCGTGGCTACTGGCCGAGATCGATGACCAGCAGCCGGCCCCGGCCCGGCGTGCCGTCTGCGGACGGCAGGGGCGTGGCGGCGTCGCCGCCGATCACGAGCCAGCGATCGGGCGTCGCCGCGGGCCCGACGAAGCGCGCCGAACGGATCGACCAGCCGGGCGAATAGTTGTCGATCGCCAGCGCCGTCGCCGTATCGGACAGACAGACCGATTCGTCATCGGCCGAAACGAGGATGCGGCCGTCGGCCGACCAGACGAGCGACGTCACGACGCTGCGGTGGCCGGGCAGGATGCGGAGCGTGTCGCCGCTTTCCGCGTCGAGAATGCGCACGTTGCCCTCCTTCGAACCGACCGCCAGCCGCGTGCCGTCGGGGGACCAGGCGAGCGCGAACACGTTGCCGAACAGCGGATCGACCGGAAGCAGACGCGTCGGCCCGGCGGGACGGGGCACGCCCCGCCTCGCGATCGGCGTGAGGCGCAACTCGTGCAAGCCTCCCGCGACCACCCGCCGGCCGTCGGGCGCCACCTCCAGCACGTCGCACGGGGTGTCGAAGCGGTCGATCTCAGCCTCGGCGCCGCCCTGCTCGTCGCGCCCGTGGATCGTCGTCGAGGCCCCGTACATGGCGCCGATACGCCGCCCGGACACGGTCCACGTGAGGCGTTCGAACCGGTTCTGGAGCCGCTTCTCGATCGGCGTGCCGGCGCCCAGCGGGACCACGTGCTGGCGTTCCCCGGCCTCGCACAACACCAGTGCGTCGTGCCGCGCGTCGAGCGCCGCGAAGGTCACCGGTGTCGGCGCCCCGATCGGCGGGAGCAGCGTGCGGAGCGTCCGGCCATCGACCGCGTCGACGACCAGCGGGCAACCGGTCGTCGGCACGACGACCACCGGCGGCGCCGTGCCGGCGGCGAGCGTGCCGGGATCGCCGACCGGCAGTGCCGTGTGGATCCGGCCGGTGGGCAACGCCCACTCCCGGCCGCCGGCCACGGTGCTCGCCTGCCGGGGCACGAAGCGGCGCAACGTTCCATCGGCGCCCACGCTGAGCACCGTGCCCGACGGCTCGCGACGGATGTCCCAATTCCGGCCGACGTGGCCGGGGAGCCGATGCATCAACGTGCCGTCGGTGGCGTCGAACACCTGGAGCATCCCGTCGCGGCACCCGGTCACGATCCGGGTGCCGTCGGCGGTGAAGACGCACCCCTGCACCCACTGGGGGTGCGGCGGAAGCTCGAGGTGCAGGGATCCATCGGCGACGTTCCAGATCCGCGGAACGCGATCGGTGCCCGCGGTCGCCAGCCGCGACCCATCGGGCGAGAGATCGACGCTGACGACGCTGCCCTCGTGGCCCGCGAAGCGGCGGACGACGGAGCCGTCGCGTGCCGACACGAACATCACCCCGGGCCCACCGGCGAGCACGATCGTGTCGTCGTCGACGAACGCCGCCGTCTCGATGTCGGGTCCCGCGGTGCCCGGCTCGACGGGCAAGGGCACCGGGAACCGGCCTACCAGGGTGCCGTCGCCTCCGGTGACCGAGAGGATCCGCGCCTCGCCGCCCCACGCGAGGTGCGTGCCGTCGGGGGACCAGCAGACGGCGAACAGCGCCTTCGGCTCGCGGGCGACCTCCTGCAACAGTGCGCCGCCGGCCGCGGACCAGAGACACACCCGACCATCCTGTCCCGCGGTCGCGACACGTCTGCCGTCGGGCGCGAACGCGACGTCGTTGATCTCGTCATGCGCATGGTCGATCACGAGCGCCGCCCGCCCCCCGTCGGCGTCGAGGAGGATCAGCCTCCCGTCGGCCGACCCGGCGGCCAGGCGCCTCCCGTCGGCCGATACCGCGGCGCAGTAGAGGTCGCCCCGCTCGGTGGCGGCCGCGATCGGGTCGCCGAACAGGACCGCCTGCTCGCAGCGCAGCCGCCGCCGTGCCCAGCGCCCCGCGAACGACTCCGTCAGCGTCGGATCGAGCACGGCGCTGCCGACGAGCCGCTCCCGGGCGGCGGCGACATTGCCGGCGCGCAGGTCGTCGAGGCCGAGTTGCAGGTGCTGTGCCGCCCCGAAACGGCGCACCTGATCGCGTTCGCGGGCCACGGCGGCCGACTGGATCGACCATCCCCACAGGGCGACGCCGCACAACAGCGACGCGAGCAATGCCGCCGCCATCGATCCCGTGAGCGCCGGCCGGCGGATCGCGAACCGGCACACCCGCTCCCAGACGGAGAGGGGGCGGGCGCGCGTCGGCACGCCGAGCAGGAATCGCGACAGGTCGGCGGCGAGCGCGCCGGCGCGCGGATAGCGCGCCGCGGGATCTTTGCCGAGGCACATGCGGCAGACGGCGGCCAGATCGCGCGGCACGCCCGCCGGCGTTCGTTCGAGGCCATCGCCATCGCGCAGCAGGATCAGCCGCATCGTTTCGGAATCGGTGTTTCCCTTCCAGCGGCAGCGGCCGACGAGGAGTCGGTCGAGGAGCAGGCCGAGGGCGTGGACGTCGGTCGCCGGACCGATCGGACCGATCGTGCGATCGACCTGCTCCGGCGCCATCCAGGCCGGTGTGCCGATCGCGGCGCTGGTCCGCGTGATCCGCGACAGCGGGTCGGGGGTCGAGTCGTCGTCGACCTTCCCGAGGCCGAAATCGCCGAGCTTCACGTCCCAGCCGGCGGCATGGGGAACGGGATCACCGGCGTCGGGCGGAATCGTGGGCTGGGCGGCTGCAGCCGCGAGCAGGATGTTCTCCGGCTTGATGTCCCGATGGACGATTCCACGGGCGTGAGCGGCTTCGAGCCCCTCGGCCAACGCCTTCACGATGGCGGCGGCGAGCCGGGGCTCGACCGGTCCGGGGTGCCGGTCGAGCCACCCCGCCAGCGTGCCGCCGCTGCAGAACTCCTCGGCGATGAACGTCAGCCCGCGTGTTTCGCCGAGGTCGTGAATCGTGACCAGATTGGGATGCACCGCGCGGGCGGCGACCTCCGCCTCGCGGAGAAACCGCCGTCGCAGTGCCGGCGAGACGAGCGCTTCGGGATGCGCCACCTTGAGCGCCACCCGGCGGTGGAGCAGCGTGTCGGTCGCTTCGTAGACCGTGGCGAATCCCCCCTGCCCCACCTCGCGGACGATCTCGAAGCGATCGATGCGCGTCGGCCGCCCTCCCCTCTCCGCGCCGGCGTCCTCGCGCCACGCGGCGCCGAGCTCGTGGAGCTGCAGCAGGAGGTCGACCCGTTCCGGTGCGACCTGCGAGGAGACGGATGGGGATGTCCGGGGTGCGGCGGTCGGGGCGTCCCCCGCGATCCGCGCGTCGAGGTCGGCGAGAAGCTCGATCTCGGTGCTCGGCGGGGGATCGTTCCCCGATAGCGGCGTGCTGGCCATGGCGCGGCTCTAGTGGCGGCGGTCGGACGCGCGGGCGCTGCCCACGTCGCGGATCGCCTGTTCGAGGCGCTCGAACGCCCGGCACCAGAGTTTGCGGGCGGCATCCGGAGTGCGATCCATTTCGGCACCGATCTCGGCGAAGGTCGCTCCCTGCCAGTGACGCAGCCACAGCACGCGCCGGTCGTCGGGAGCGAGCGAGTCGATCGCCGTGCCGACGATCGCGGCTCCCTCGGCGCGGATCGCGATATCCTCGGGACGGTCATCGATCCGGGCGGCGAGACGGCCGTCGCACGAATCGATGTCGGCCAGGGCGATCGTCCGTGCGCCGGGCAGCCGCCGGGCCGCTTCGTGGCGACGCACCGTGTCGATCATCGAGTGGGCGAGCACGAGCCGCATCCAGCCGAAGAACTCCGCCGCCGTGCCGCCGCGGAACGCGTGGAACTGCCGCTGCCCGGCGGTGACGGCGTCCTGGACGATGTCCGACGCACCCATCTGCGCCTGGAACCGACGGGGCAGATCGCGTTGCGCCGCGAGCATGAGGTGCGCACGCACCGATTCGAAGAGCGATCCCAGCGCCACCACGCACCCCTGACGCGCCGCGATCACCAGCGCGTCCTGCTGACGCTCGTGGTGCCGGCCGCCGGCGATCGCTTGGCTTCCGCTTGCCATGCTCCCCTCCGCGCGGGCCCTCGAGCCCGAGTCCGCCATGCCGCCAATCGTATCACGGCAGGGCCTGTGCGTCGGAACGGGGAGCGTCGCCGGGCGCGGGCCGCCGCCCGTACCGCAGCACCCACTCGAGCAGCACCCCTTGGAGCACCCCGGCGAGGATCGACGCGATCGCCACGCCGATGACCACGCCCCACAG
>JBJSXB010000250.1:0-6035 GCA_046086245.1 Planctomycetaceae bacterium
CGCGGCGTGCAGCTTCCCCACCGCGTCGCCATGCGTCGCACGCTCCACGCGGCCACTTCCACCCCGAGCGGTCCCTGCCAGGCGGCGACCAGCGGGCCGATCGCCCGAGCCGCCTCGGCACGGTACCAGGCCGCGATTGCCCGGGCGCGGCTGGGGAGGTCGGCCGCTGCGGGCACCATGAGCACCAGCCGGTCGCCGTCGAGAGCGACGCTGACCCGGCGGCGACCGGCGACACCGCCTGCGGTGGCCAGGCCGACGACGGCCAGGGCGTAGTCGCGGCCCCACACCGGATGGACCTCGCCGTCGAGATACTCGACGCGCGGCGGTGCAGGAAGCGCGCGGACGCGTGCCTGGTGCACCCGGATCCAGTCGGCCTTGGACGTGGCAAACGCGACCAGCTCGCGGCGTGGCACCCACGGGGGCGCCGACAGGACGACGCGCCCGTCCGGGGGGAGCACGACCAGCCGCAGCCGTCGCATCCGCCGTCTGACGATGGCGATCTCGACACCGTCGACCGTGATCACGGCGGCGGAGCGGCGAGGGGGCATCGGTCGCATTCCCATCCGTCGGGGAGGCCGGCCGTTCGCCACGCCGGTCGCTTCGTACACACGGGTATGAGCCGCAGTGGCCGGATACTTCGAGACCAGTCGACACGAGCTGAAACGGCGGCGAGAGTCGAGGTCGATTCCTTACGACAGAAGTTCGTCGATCTTCGCTATCAACGGAGGAAGGTCGATCAAGACCGCATCCCACAAGACGCGATGGTCCACGATGTCGTAACCATGAGCGAGGTGATCCCGGGTTCCAGCGATTTCCTTCCAGGGAATGTCACGGTGCATCGCGGTGATCTCAACTGGCAAACGTTTGACACCTTCGCCGATGATTTCGATGAATCGCTCGAGCGCTGCTGTCGCCTTCCAGTCGGCAAGCAGCGATTCGAGCGAGTGGCCGGCACAGAGTGCACGCGCCTTTTCGGCAGCGTGCGAATCTGATGCAACGTCATGCGAGGGTCGCGGCGGGTCATGGCTCCTCGTAGATCGTCACGGCCTCGCGGCGAACGACAGGCTCGAGGTGGGGGTCGAGTTGCGAGCAGAAGTCCACCTTGCGACCGAGGATTGCGGCGAGCTCGTCACCATAGCCGAAGAATCTGAACCCGATGCCGCGAGTCGCGCCGGGCTTGAAGTCAGCGAGCACGTCGATGTCGCTCGTTGCCGGGTTAAAGTCGTCGCGCACCGCGGACCCGAAGACACTCAGCCGGGTGATGCCTTTCTCCCGGCAGAATTCGGCCACGCGCTCGCGATCGAAGCGGATCGGCAACTGCGAGACATCGGTCACCATCGTCGGCCCTCCTCCGACCTCGAGTCTACGTCGCTCTCGTACCCGGGTCCCTGCCGGCAATCGCCGCGAGCGCCTGCCCGGCCCTATTCGTGCGCGCCGTCGATCGAGGCGTCGCCCGAGGCGTCGAACTCGACCCGCAGCACCATCGGGTGGCAGCAGACCGGACAGTCCTCGACGTATTCCTGCCGCGCCCCCTCCGTCGGATCGAGCGGCACCACGATCTCCTCGCCACAGGAATCGCAGACGTAGGTCGCCTCGGCGGCGAGCGATCGGCGGCGCGGGCGGCGGCGTTTCGCCATCGGCGGACCAGATACGGAGGTGATTTTCCTCGGAAACGAAACAATGGTATCATTTCAGGAGAAAGGAACTACCCCATGGCCCCGACCGGCCGCTCCCGTGCCGCCGCCGCCCGGACCACAGCACGCCACGGCAACCCCGCCCCGCGCCGCGAGGCGGTGCTCACCAAGGCGTTTCTCCGCGCCGGCGAACGCCTCGGGGTGGCCCGGGCCGTCCTCGCCCGGATCCTCGGCCGCAGCCAGCCGACGCTGTCGCGGATGCACGCCGGCGGGTACGAGCTCGAGGAGGGGACGAAGGAGTGGGAACTGGCCCTGCTCTTCGTGCGCCTCTACCGGTCGCTCGACTCGATCGTCGGCACCGACGAGGCGGCGCGGGCCTGGCTCACGGGGAGCCACGCGGCCCTCGGCGGCGTGCCCCTCGACCTCGTCCAGACGACGGAGGGACTGGTCCGTGTCGTCCACTACCTGGACGCCCACCGCGCTGTCGTCTGAACGGCGGCCGTTCACGGGGGCGCTGGTGCGCGTGATCGAATCGCAGCGCTTCGCCTCGACGATGAAGCTCGTCGACGGCGCCGCCGAGCAGGCGCTCCTCGAGGCACTCGTCGAGGAGGCGAAGCCGGCGCGACCGCCGGGGGCGGAGAAGCTCCACTACCTGCTGGCGACGCCGTTCCGCTACCCGCCGTCGCCCCACGGCTCACGCTTCCGCGGGCCCGCCGATCCGGGCGTGTTCTACGGAGCGGGCGAGGTGCGCACCAGCTGCGCCGAGGTCGGCTACTGGCGTTGGCGGTTCCTCACCGACGCCCCGGCGCTCGGGCGGATCGATCCGGTGGCGATGACGGCATTTCGCGTCCATGTGGCGACGCACATCGTCGACCTCCGCAGGACCCCGTTCGACCGCGACGCGGCCGTGTGGACCCACAAGCGCGACTACGCCGGCACGCAGGCGCTGGCACGCGTGGCGCGCACGGCCGGCGTCGAGGCGCTGCGCTACCGCTCAGTCCGCGACCCCGGCGACGGCGTCTGCGTGGCACTCTTGACGCCGGCGGCGTTCAAACGGCGCGTCCCCGACCGTGAGACGCAGGAATGGTGGCTGGCCGTGCGCCCCGACGGCGTGAGCTGGCGCCGCGGCGCGAACGAGGCCTTCGACTTCTCCGCCGCGGGCTGGCGCTGAACGGTGGGACCGCCGTTGACAGCCGCCGGGGCCCGGGCCATGATGAACATCAGTCCAGTTTCCGGAGGGCCAGGGCATGACGATGGAATCGATCCGCGAAGTCATCCGCCGCGAGCCGTTCGAGCCGTTCGTGATCCGTCTGTCGAACGGCGACGCCCACGAGATCCGCCATCCCGAGTGTGTCGCGATCACGAAGTCGAAGGTGATCGTGACCTATCCGGAGGAGGATCGCGTCGTCCACGCGGCGCTGATCCACGTCAACGCGATCGAGACGCTCGAGCACGCCTGACGGCCGCCTGCCAGCCGCGCCCACCCATCACGCCCACCCATCAAGCCTTGAGCGTGTCGTCGTGCCGGCCGATTGCGGGGGGAAGATCGCCGGCGCGGACGGCATGGAGGGCGGCCACCGCCCCGGCCCGCTTGTCGGCGTCGTTGTCCTCCCACTCGATGTTGATCGCGCCGGAGTAGCCGGCGCGGTTGAGCTCGACGATCAACTCCTCGACGTTGACCGCGTCGCGCCGACTGCCGGCGGTGACGAAGTTCCAGCCGAGGAGCTTGCTGCCCATCGGCCGGTGACCGCCGAGGCGGCCGGCCCGGGTCGTGCCGTCGATCACCTGGACCCCCTTGATGTGGGCCGAGTGGATCCAGTCGGCATATTCACGGACGAACTGGATCGGGCACACCCCCTGCCAGACCATGTGGCTGGGGTCGAGGTTGAAGCCGACGACGTCGCGGCCGTAGCCCGCCTTCTCGAGGAAGCGGACGTAGTCGCCGGCGCTCTCGATGTCGCCCATCGCGCGCTCGCCGGGGTGGCACTCCAGGTCGAACGTGACGCCATACTTCCGGCAGGCGTCGAACACGGGGGCGAATCGTTCGACGAGCAACTCGAGACTGACGTCGAGCACCTCCGGGATCGCGCAGCCGCCGATCGCCTTCGGCCGCGGCGGGAACTCGAACCAGTGGCTCCAGCAGTGCGCCGGCGACCCGACGAAGCCGGGCACCGCGACGTGGCGGTCCTGATGCTTGCCGAGATAGTGGGCGAGGCGAACGGCGCGGATCAGGTCCTCGCGCGCCTTCGCGTGGATCGCCTGGCCGACCTCTTCGGGCACGAAGTAGGGATCGGTCCGCGGCGGATGGTGGCCCTTCTTTCGCCAGGCGACGTAGGCCTCGACCGGTGCGCCGCCGATGAACTGCAACGTCTTTGCCGACGGTTCGTCACCGAGCGCCTGGCCCTGCAGATGCGTGGCGACGGTGAAGATCTCCAGCCCGCGCGCCTTCGCCTTGGCCACCCGGCTCTTCGCGTAGGCCTCGGCACCGCTGTCGGTGTCGCATTGGGCGAGGTCGAGCTCCCACGACGCCTCCTCCCAGCCGTCGAACCCGGCCTTGGCGATGAAGTCGAGCCACGAGTCCTCGGGGATGTCGCCGAACTGGCCGCGGACGAGGCCGATCTGGTGGTGCGAACCCTTGCCGCTGCGGTGCGTCTTCGTCTGGTGAAATCCCATCGCCAAGCCCCCTTGGATCGGCGTGCCGCTCCCCGCGGCCGCTCGGCCGACAGTGTGGCGATGCCGGCGTGGAAAATCCATGGGCCGGAGGCCCGCCGCGGGGCTGTCCAGCGCCGCCCGTGCGTTACAGGTACGTGTTGACCACGTTCTCGAACAGTTCCTGTCGGCCGCTGGAGCAGGCGCCGGCATCGCCGCGCTCGAGCATCCAGCGCTCGAGGCTCGCGAACGACTCGCTCCCCGCCTCGATGCGCCGTCCGAGGTCGCCCGACCAACTCGCGTAGCGGTCGTCGAGGAGGCGCTGGAGCCGGCCGTCGGCTCGCATCGCGGCGGCGATCTTCAGGCCGCGCGCGAAGGCGTCCATGCCGCCGATGTGGGCGTGGAAGAGATCGACCGGCTCGAAGCTCTCGCGCCGCACCTTGGCGTCGAAGTTGATTCCTCCCGGGGCGAGGCCACCGTATTTGAGGATCACGTGCATGATCCGCGTGGTGAGGTAGATGTCGGTGGGGAACTGGTCGGTGTCCCAGCCCACGAGGGTGTCGCCGGTGTTGGCGTCGATCGATCCGAGGAACCCCTGCATGCCGGCGTATTCCAGCTCGTGCTGCATCTCGTGCCCCGCCAGCGTGGCGTGGTTGGTCTCGATGTTCATCTTCACGTGCTTCTCCAGGCCGTGGGCGCGGAGGAAGTTGATGCAGGTGGCGCAGTCGAAGTCGTATTGGTGTTTGGTGGGCTCGCGCGGCTTGGGCTCGAAGTAGAACTGCCCGGCGAAGCCGATCGCCCGGGCGTGGTCCACCGCCATGTGCATGAACCGCGCGAGGTGGTCGAGCTCGCGCTTCATGTCGGTGTTCCACAGGCACTGGTAGCCCTCGCGACCGCCCCAGAAGACGTAGCCGGCGCCGCCGAGGGCGTGCGTGACCTCGATCGCCTTCTTCACCTGCGCGGCGGCGTAGGCGAAGACCTCGGCGTTGCAGCTGGTGGCGGCGCCGTGGACGTAGCGCGGATGGGAAAACAGATTGGCCGTGCCCCACAGGAGCCGGATCCCGGTGCGCTCCTGATGCGCGCGGAGCCGGGCGGCGACGGCGTCGAGATGGCGATTGGATTCGGCGAGCGTGGCTCCCTCCGGCGCCACGTCGCGATCGTGGAAGCAGTAGAAGTCGACGCCGAGTTTTTCCATGAACTCGAAGCCGATGGCGACGCGGTCGAGCGCCGCCTCGAGGGAGTCGCCCTTCGTCTCCCAGGGGCGGCGCATCGTCGGGGCGCCGAAGGGATCACTCCCGGTGCCACGCAACGTGTGCCACCACGCGACCGCGAAGCGGAGATGCTCGCGCATCGGCTTGCCCTCGACCAGCGCGTCGGCATCGTAGTGCCGGAAGGCGAGCATCGACTCGGTGTCGGGGCCCTCGTAGCGAATCCGGGGAATGCCGACGAACGCCTCGCCGCCTGCCGCTGCCATCGGGCCGCTCCTTTCCGTGGGGCCGGCGCCGCGTCCCCGGGAGAGGTGCGCGGCGCGGGAGGCGTAGCGTAGCGGTACGCGCCGCGGCCTGTCAGCGCCGCGGTCGAGCCGCGCGGGCCGGCTCGGCGCGCCGCGCGACGATGGCGCACTGCTCGACGAGGGCGCGTCGAGCAGGCTGTGGACAAACAGCCTGCCGCACCTCAGGGATGAGGTGCCGGGAGTGCAACTCCCGTGAAAAGCGCAGCTTTTCGAGTGGCCAAAGGCCATGGATGGACTTT
>JBJSXB010000251.1:0-2571 GCA_046086245.1 Planctomycetaceae bacterium
CGCTCCCGGACCCGAGCGGCCGCTTCAAACAGCCGTTTCAAGCAAGTGTATCCAGCTGGGAATCGGTGGGGAGTGCCGGTATGGACCGTTGTTTTTCCCGCCGAAAGGCCGGTTCGCATCGTGCCGCGACCGGCCCGCCGACCAGGGGCGTGCGGGTCGGCCGGCGGCGGCAGTGCGCCGGCTCCCCAAGGCCCTGCCGCCCCGCCAGAGAGCCCGAGGCCACAAGCTATCCCTGGCACCTGATCGACAGGTGCTCCCAGAGGTCCATCGCCTTGCCCCCCACCTGCTACCGGGACGGAGGGGCCGTTGTCGGTGCCTCGTCGGCAACGAGCAATTCCCCGTTCATGGCGCGCCAATGCCCGGGGAACGTGCAGACAAACGGGTACGTTCCCGGCTGCGACGGGACCCGGAACACGATCCGGTGCCGATCGTGGGGCGCCACCAGATCGGTGTAGGCGACCACGTCCTCCGACCGGGGTACGTACTGCCTGGCCGCCGCCTCCGGATCGGTCACCAGGGCATCGACGGCCGGCCCGACGCGCCCGAGGCTTCCCGGTCGGAACAGCGCCCAGTTGTGCGGGACGGTGTCGGGGTTGACGAGGGTCAGCGCGAGCGCCTCCCCAGGACGGGCGCGGAGGACGCGCGGCGCGAAGGCGAGATTGGCCCCGACGAGCACTTCCACCTCGCGCGCCCCGTCGATCGCCTTCTGAAATGGATTCCGCTCGCGCCGCAGCGCACGGGCCAGATCGACGGCGAGCGGATGGGCGGGCACGGGTGTCGATCGCGGAGCGATACCGGCGGCGGTGAACGACGCGTCGAGGCGGTTGGCGGTGAGAAACAGGTCGTGCAGCGATCCGGAGGCGGTCTCGACGGTCAGATGCATCTGGCTGGCTGGACGGAGATCGGGAATCTCCAGGAACAGGTCTCGGTCGTCGTCACCGACCACCGCCGTGCGGATCGCGAGATGATCGTGGCCGACGATGCCCTCGTGCCGTGTCGAGTACTCCTCCGAGCCATAGCCGCCGCCGTAGCGGTAGTTCCAGGCTTGGGCCACGTGCCGCGCGGGATCGGAGGCGACCGCACGGTCGAGCGGTGCCGCGAACCGGAGGCGCACGCCGTTGTCGTGGAGGTGGAAACCGACCGGCATCTGCACCGGCGTGCCGTCGTCGTTGCCGGTGAAACGCACGCGCTCGAGGCAGCCGAGGTCGGGGGTGTAGGTGCCCCAGCCGGCCATCCCGCAGACATACACCGCGCCGTCGCGCGGCTGGAAGCGGACGCGATGGGCTCCGGAGCGGAACTGCACCGGCAGGGGCACGGCGGCCCCCTGCCAGACGCCGGCCACCCGGTCGCGGAGGATCGCCAGCGCCGTGCCCGCGCCGAACGACGTGTGCAGCAGCAAGCCGCCGAGCGGCCCAGCGGCCCCGTCGGGAATCCAGGTTTGACCGCCGGCGGAGTTGTCGAGCCCGCGCGGCAGATACAGGAGCGGCGGATCGACGCCGCGGTCCCGGTGCGGCCCCTCGTAGCCGAAGTGGAGCGGGACGTTCGCCTGCGGCGGCACGGCGCCGATCAGCGACGCCGGCACCCAGTCCCCCTCGCTCGACGAGACCGTCACCATGCCGTCGGGCATGACGCCGACCCCGTCGGGATTGCGCACTCCGGTGGCGAGAACTTCGCGCGTCGTGCCATCGGCCGAGATCCGCAGCAAGCCCTCCACGCTCGACGCGGTCACGAACCTCCCCTCGGCGTCGTGGACCAGCCCGCAGACGTAGTCGTGCCCACCCGGGGAGCACCGGTACGCGCGCGAGAAACACTGATAGAGGTCGGTCTCGCCGTCGCCATCGACGTCGAGGAGCCGCGTGATCTGATCACGTCCGAGCACGTGCGGGACGCCACCGACCACCGCCAGACCGAGCGGTTGGTGCAGACCGGCGGCGATCCGCCGCCAGGAGAGCGTCGCCAGCGAGTCGTCGACGCCATCGACGCGCCACACGTCGCCATGCATCGTGCACACCACGACGGCGCCGTCCGGCAGGAAGTCGACGTCGCCGCAGTAGAAGGCGGCATTCCAGGGGTTGTTCTCGGGAAACACGAGACGATCGACCGCCCAGGGGCGGCCCCTTCCCACCACGCCGGCGGTGACGAGCGTGTCGCGCCACTGGGGCACGCCGCCGCGCACGAGCGCCGCGTGCGGATGCCCCTCCACCGGTCCCGCGACGCGCTCGACGCGCCCTTCGCGGACCACGCCGACGTCGAGCCAGCGGACGCCGTCGACCGTGGAGAGAAACCCGACACGGTCGCCCCGCCGGCAGAACCCCTCGTATCGTGCCTCACCCCGCGGTGGCCCAGGATCTGCCACGTCGATCCGCTCGCCGACCGGCGTCAACCCACCGAGGAAGCCGTGCCGCTGGTCGGAGAACGACACGAAACCGCCCCGCCAGGCCACCGGCCATGTGAGCGTGTCGGGGTCGAAGCATGCCGACGTGTTCGTGTCGAGCCGTACGCACACCGCACGCGGCACCGTGATGCCGAATCCGCGGAACACGCCCGCCTGGAGCGAGCCGAGTCGGACCT
>JBJSXB010000252.1:0-6902 GCA_046086245.1 Planctomycetaceae bacterium
GGCCGCCGAGGAGGCGGGACACTTCTGCACGCTCTACGAAGACGGCGAGCGGGCCACCCAGGGCGGGGCCTTGCTGGCCAGCGACGTGGTGGTGCTCGACCTGATGCTGCCGCGTCGGCAGGGGATCGACCTGCTGCGCGAGGCCCGGGCGAGCGGGGTTCGTACCCCCGTGATCGTCTTGACCGCTCTCGGCGGCATTCCCGACAGACTCGCCGGATTCGACGCGGGCGCCGACGACTACCTGGTGAAGCCGTTCGCGATGGACGAACTGCTGGCGCGTGTCGAAGCGCTCCACCGCAGGGCGAGCCACCGTCCCGCGCTCGAGATCAGCGTCGGGCCGCTGCAACTCAACCTCGCCAACAAGCGCGTCACCGTCGAAGATCGGGTCGTCGAGCTCACCCCCACCGAATTCAGCATGCTCGAACTGCTGATGCGCTACCAGGGGCAGGTGGTGACGCGAAAGATGCTCTGCGAACACGTCTGGGGCTTCGACTGGGACGGTCCCACCAACGTGATCGAGGTTCACATCAATCGTCTGCGCGGCAAGATCGATCGCGGCCGGGAGGAATCGTTCATCCGCACGATCCGGGGTCGCGGCTATGCGTTGGCAGCTGATTGAGCGTCTGCGGAGCCTTCCCCTCCGTATCAATCTGATGCTCCTCAACACCGTCGCCGTGCTGGGCGCGCTGCTCCTGGTGCTGCTCGCGGTGCGGACGGCGGTCCGGATCGCGCTGTACACCGAGGTGGAGCAGGTCCTGCTCGGCGAAGTACGGGCCACGACGATGGCCCTCAACGAGTTGTATCCCGATACCGACGCCGTCGTCGCCGAACTCCGCCGCAAGGCGGCGAGCCACGTCGACCGTGGATGGTTCGTGCATCTGGTCAAGGGCGACCGCACCACCTTGTGGAAGAGCCCGACCTGCCCCGACGCGGTCGCGACGAAGCCCGTGGACGAATCCCGGATCGAGGCGGTGATGTCGTTCGACGGGTATCTGTGGGCACGCCGTCGTATCACCGACTTGTCGATGACGCCGTTCTACGTGCGGATCGGTCTGCCCCGTGAGGTGATCGAGAGCCGTGCCGACAGCGTCACGGAGTCGCTCGTGCCGATCGGCGTGGTCGTGGCGTTGTGCACGCCGCTCGCCGGCTACTGGCTCGCCCTGCGGGCCACCCGACCGATCAGCCACATCCTCGAAGTCGCCGACGGGCTGTCGCCGACGATGATGGGTGACCGGCTCGCCGTCCGTGGCACGGGCGACGAACTCGACCGGTTGTCATCCAAGATCAATCGGCTGCTCGACTCGGTGGCCGACCATGTCGAACGCCAGCAGCAGTTCGTCGCCGACGCCGCCCACGAGATCCGTGGCCCGCTCACCGCGATCCAGAGCACGCTCGAGGTGGCCACGACGAAGGACCGGTCGATCACCGACTACCGTGGCACCATCGAGGACGTGCTCGCCGAATCGCGTCGTTTGAGCCGCCTGGCCAACGACCTGTTGCTGCTCACCGAGGTGGGCAGCCCCGACCGGTCACTGGTGCTGCAACGGTTGAGCATGGCGGCCATCGTTCACGATGCGGTCGAGATGTTCACCTTCGTCGCGGAGGACCGCGGCGTCGAGCTGACCATGTCCCTCGACGGGCCGTGCCTGGTCGAGGGGGAGCCGCGTCATCTGCGCCAGTTGATCGCCAACCTGCTGGACAACGCGATTCGCTTCACACCGCCCGGTGGCCGGATCACGATCGGGGCCGAACCCTCCGCCGAAGGGGCGTTCTGTGTCATGACCGTGCGCGACACGGGGATCGGGATCGGCGCGGACCACCTGCCCTACGTCTTCGACCGCTTCTATCAGGTCGATCCCTCGCGCGACCGCGGCGACGCGCGGCGCGGCGGGGGGCTCGGATTGGCGATCTGCCGATCGATCGTCATCCGGCACGGTGGCTCGATCACCCTCGGCAGCCGCCTCGGCGAGGGAACCGCGGTCACCGTCACACTGCCCGGCGTGACGGCGACGCGCGGCGATCCGCGCGCCGACGCCGGGCTCCGCAGGTCGTTGGAGCAGGTGTGAACGGCGCGGAACCGAGTGGCGATCCGATCCGCGGGGAAGGGGCCTCACGGCGCACCGCGTTGGCCATCGTCTTCGCCCTCGATATCGAGGCTGACGCTTTCGCGGCCAGCGTCGACCAACCGCGCCGGATCGGCACCGGCGCCGGCTTGACGATCCTCACCGGGAATCTCGCCGGGCGGGCCATCGCCTGGGCCATCGCCGGCGTCGGCATGGATCGCGCCCGCCGGGCCGCCGCGCTGCTCGTCGCCGGACACCGTCCCGAGGCGCTCGTCAGCGCCGGGTTCGCCGGAGGACTCGAACCTCGCGTGCCGCGGGGAGCCCTGCTGGCCGTGGACCGCGCCCTCCGTGCCGGCTCTCCAAGCATCGACCTCGAACGGGCGGTGGCCGGGCCGCTGCCATGCGAAACGATCGTCACGGTCGACGCGCCGGTCGTGCTCCCGACCGCCAAGCGCGCGCTTGCCGCCACCTGCGGCGCGGCGCTGGTCGACATGGAGACCTACGCGGTGGCGGCGGTCGCCGCGTCGGCCGGCATCCGCTGCCTCGGCCTGCGGGTGGTATCGGACGCCGTCGAAGACCCCCTCCCCGCGGAAATCGTTCCCGTGCTGCGCCCGCAGTCGGGCTGGCGCCGGTTCGGTGCAGTGGTGGGCGCGGTGGGCCGGCGACCGGGAGTGTCGCTCGAGTTGTGGCGGCTCTGGGAACGGGCCGTCGCCGACGGACGGCGGCTGGCGACCGGACTGCGGGCACTGTCTGCCTCGGACGGCAGACGCTGAGTCGCCACGGTCACGACGCTGTGCCGGCCAACCACCGCGTGATCGGGGCGCGCGGCAGATCGGGCACAGGCGGCCGCGGAACCACCCCCATGTAACGCGCGACGGCCACCGCCGCCGCCCCCCCGCTGCGCACGGCTCCCTCCATCGTCGATGGCCAGCCGGTGGCGGTCCAATCGCCGGCCAGGAACACCCCCGGCCAGGCGGTGACCGCCGGCGGGCGAACGGCATCGACCCCGGGACGCACCGAGAGGACCGCCGTCGGATCGGTGACGACGCGCGACTTCCGCAGCCGCGCGCGGACGACGGCGGGAAAGACGCCGGCGAGTTCGCCGACGACGGTCTCCACCAGGCGGCCACGGTCCCCGTCACACAGGCCGCGCGACGCACTGATCACCACCTGGCAGTAACCACCTCCGCCCGCGTCACCATGGAAATCCGGTCGGAACACCCACTGACTGGTCCTGCCGACGAGCACCGCGTGGGGCAGATCGACGACGTCACGATCGAACCACAAGTGAACGGCGGTGATCGGCGAGCCGGAAAGACGGTCGTCACCCGACGGCACGAGTTCGGGGAGGAGCCGCGCCGCCGCGCGCCAGGGAATCGCCACGATCGCGGCCGCCGCCGGCACGAGGCCGTCTCCGGTGACCACGCCGCTGACCGCCCCGGAGCGGCTCCGGGCGACGGAGACCACCGGCGTGCCGGTGCGGATCTCGACACCGCGTCCAACCAGCCAGTGCGCGAGCCGCTCACCGAGCAATTCGCCGAGCGGCTGCCGCGGCACGATCAAGTCGGCGGCCCGGCGGTGAGCCAGGAAACCGTCGACCACGACCTTCCGCGCCGCCGGGACCCCCACGAGATCGAGCGATTCGCCGAGTGCGCTCTCGAGAAGGGGCTGCCAGAAGAGGCGCACGACGCGTTCCGGCTGCCGGATCGACCGCAACCACGCCGCGGCGGTCGCCGCGGGATCGGGATCGGTGAGCCGCGCCAGACGCAGCATCCCGACGGCGAGCGCGGCACGCTCGCGCAGCGTGAGATACCGCATCGAGGCCAGCAACGGGACGAGATGCAGCGGAGCGGGCAGCCAATCGGCCGGGGTGCACGCGGAGCGGCTGCCATCGGGGCCGATGAACCACAGCGTGCGATCGACACGGAGGCTCGGGGCGAGGCCGGCACGGGTGAGTAGATCGACGAATGCCGTGCAACATCCCATCGCCACGTGCTGGCAGGCATCGACCAGACCTCCTTCGACGGGATCCTCGAAGGATGCCGCGCGACCGCCGACACCGCGCCGCGATTCGAGGAGCGTGACCGCGATCCCGGCGCTCGCCAGCGCATCGGCCGCCGCCAAGCCCGCCAGCCCACCACCGACCACCACGACGCGTCGCGTTTCACCCATGACCACTCCCGCCGAAAGGGAGCGCAGGCACCGCGAGGGTGAGCGCCGGGCCGGCCCCGACGGCCAATGCCGCCCCCGCCAAAAGCCGTGCCGTCGCCGGCCGCACGCGCCGGACGAAGATCGCGGCTCCGGCCCGCTCGACGGCGCGCAGGAAACACTCGTAGACGCCGAACATCGCGCGGAACACCGGACGGCCATCGGTGGACAGCAGCCGATCGAGCTCCGCGGCCCGGCGGTAGTGGGCGCGAGCCCGCGCGCATTGCAACCGCGCGAGTCGGGCGACCGCAGGCGACGGCGCCGGCGCGGCAAGGTCCGCGGCCGAACAGCCGGCCGCCACGAGATCGCTCGTCGGAATGTAGAGGCGTCCGCGGGCGCGATCCTCGGGAATGTCGCGCAGGATATTGGTCAGCTGGAACGCGATCCCGCAGTCGTGGGCGACGTCGAGGGCCCGTGGCGAGCGGTAGCCCCAGATATGCACCGCCGCGGTGCCGACGGCGCTGGCGACCCGGCTGCAGTAGAGTTCCAGATCGGCGACCGTCGCGAACGGCACGTGGTCGATGTCCATGCGGACCCCTGCGAGCACCTCCAGCAGCGGTGCCGCGGGCACCGAGAACCGTTGCACGGTGTCGGCGAGCGCCCGCACCACCGGATCGGTCGACCGTGTGCCGACCAGTGCCGCGCGCACCTCCGCCTCGAAACGGTCGAGGGCGGTCGTCGCCGTCTCGCGGTCGATCGCGTCGTCGACGATGTCGTCCGCGCGGCGGCAGAAGGCGTAGAGGGCGGTGGTGCCGCGTCGCTTCGCGGGCGGGAGCAGCCGGATCGGCAGCGCGAAGCTCGAACCCGACCGGCGGAGCAACGCGGCGCACCACCGATGATCGTCGGACAGTGAGTCGGTCGTCATCGGCCCTCCAACGTCCGTACCCCTCCATCCCGGGGCGGACGGCACGCCGCCGCCATCATGGCCACCAGTGCACGCCCCGCGAGGGCCGCCTTCGTCCCCGTCGGCACGACCGGGCGGGCGGCGAGGGTGTCGTAGCCGGCCCGTTCGATCGCCCGCGCGATCGCCAGACCACCCGCGCGAAACAGGCCGATGGCCGGCCGCAAGGCGGACGGTGCGTCCCGTTCCAAGCGCGCGCCGGCGGCGAAGCACTCGCGTGACCACTGCAGGAGGTCGGCCACGAGGGCGACGACCGCCGGAGTCGCCCGGGACGCCGCCAGGTCGTCGGGAGCGACGCCGTGGCGCTGCAGGTCCGACTGCGGCACGTAGACTCGTCCCACCACGCGGTCGCGTCGCAGGTCCTGCCAGAAGTTCACCAACTGCAGCCCCGTACAGATCAAGTCGGAGTCCCGCCACGCCGTCGGATCGCTGCATCCGCCAAGAGCGAGAACGATGCGGCCCACGGGATCGGCGGACCTGCGGCAGTAGGCCAGCAGCGCGTCGCGATCGGCGTAGCGGACGGCGATGCCCCGCCGGTCGAACGAGAGATCCTCGGTGAACGCGTCGAGGAGATCGTGGAACGGACGGCCGTCGAGGCGGTGGCGGCGGATCGTGTCGGCCAGGGCGACGTAGACCGGATGCGTCGGACGGCCGTCGAGGCAGGCCTCCAGGCCCGCCCGCCAGGCCGCCAGCGCCGCCAGGCCGTCACCGGGATCGCTCGCCTCGTCGGCGAGATCGTCGCTCCACCGGCAGAAGGCGTAGACGTTGGCGAAATCCTGCCGCAGCCGCGATGGCACCAACCACGTCACGACGCTGAAGTTCTCGTAGTGCCGGCCGGCGACGGCCCGGCAGAATGCCGCGGCGGCGGTCGGCTCGAGCGACGGCGGCAGTGCGGCCAGTTCCCACGCCGCCGCATCGCGGCCGCGACGGCTCACGCCCGATGGCCTCGGTGGCGACGGAACGCTGGGGTTCACGGCTCGCGGATCGGCGTCAAGCGTTCGATCGCCCACAGGATTCACCGTTGGCCATCGTCCGGCGGGCGTGCCCACCGCCGGGCACATGGCTCCCGTGCCTTGCGGAGGCGTGTGGTGGGAAACACACCGGACGGGCCTTCTTTCCGCCACCTGCTAGGATACCGGGAGTGGTCGTGCGACCACGAGGTTTTCTCCGAGTGCCACGTATGCTTTCCATTCTTCTCGCCGGTCCCCGGGGCTTTTGTGCCGGGGTCAACATGGCGATCGAGACGCTCGAAACCGCCATCCGTCTCCATGGCCCCCCGGTCTACGTGTTCCACGAGATCGTCCACAACAAGCACGTCGTGGAACGCTTCACGCGCGAGGGGGCGGTGTTCGTGGATCGCGTCGAGGACGTGCCCGAGGGCGCGGTGCTGCTTTTCTCGGCGCACGGAGTCGCCCCGGAGGTGCGCCGGATCGCGGCCTCGCGCCGCCTGACGGCGATCGACGCCACCTGTCCACTGGTGACGAAGGTACACCTCGAGGCGATGCGCTACGCATCCGCCGGGTTCCATATCGTGCTCATCGGCCACGAGGGGCACGACGAGGTGATCGGGACGATGGGCCATGCACCCGCGTCGATCACCCTCGTGGAGACGGAAGCCGACGTCGATCGACTGCCCTTCGCGGTCGGCGACAGGCTCGCCTACCTGACGCAGACCACGCTCTCGGTGGACGACGCCTCGCGGATCATCGGCCGCCTCAAGGACCGCTTCC
>JBJSXB010000253.1:0-52526 GCA_046086245.1 Planctomycetaceae bacterium
CGTATCCCTCGACTCCCTCGACGGCCACGGACGGTTCTCCCTGGGGTGTGGCTGGAGTCCGCGACGGCACGGACGCTTCGGGTCGCTGGCGGCGGATCACCGCGAAACCGGCACGGACACCGGCGCGATCCCTTCGAAGACCGCGGAGGGGGCGGAGTGTAGAAACCTCCGTTCGCACCGCGTAGGCCAACCACTCGTGCCTGTCCCCGGATCGCATCCAGAAAAGACGACGCACAATACGCACAATCTCCAGGCAACCCAGATTTCCAAATCGGATCATTCTGTTGATGCGTCCTTCGGCATCGCATCGCAAGGCATGGATGTGTGTGCCTGCGGGCTTTGGGTCGTCTGGGGGTTGTGTGGCGTTTTCGGAAGTGCAGGGGGGCTCGGTCAAAGGCGTTGTCGCCGAACTCCCTGGGTAGCCGACATCTGGAATCGGGGAAGTGCCTGCAGCCAGGGACGGTCGGCAAGCAGCTCCACGCGGTGACCCTCCGGTCGCCGCCGTCGGCGTCCGAGGGGCGGAGGGATTCGCGTGCCCGGGTATCGCGTGCACATCGCCGGCTCGGCGCTGGTGGGAGCCGGCTACGCGGCCGCCGGCTACGCCGCCGGCGATATGCCGCCGGTGACGTGTGCCCTCGCCGCGACGCTGTGCGGCGCCGCCGGCATGGTTCCCGACCTCGACGCCGGCCCTTCGGAGCCGCTGCGCGAAAGTGTCGCCCTGTTGGCGGCGGTGGTGCCGCTGATGATGCTCCACCGCTTGCAGCAGTGGGGGTTGCCGCTCGACGGAATCGTGCTGGCCGGCGCGGCAATCTATCTCGTCGTGCGCTTCGGCCTCGGATGGATCCTCGCCAACCACGCCGTCCACCGCGGCATGTTCCACAGCGTGCCCGCCGCCGTCGTCGCCGGCCTGCTCACCTATCTGGCCGCCGGTGGCGACGATCCGCTGCACCGCTACTTCATCGCCGGTGCGGTGGTCCTCGGCTTCCTCTCCCATCTCGTGCTCGACGAGATCTGGAGCGCCACCCAGGGCATGTTCGGGCCGAAGCACAAGAAGGGGTTCGGCACCGCACTGAAGTTCCACGGTGGCGAGGCGTGGGCGAATCTCCTCACCTACGTACTCGTGGTGGCGCTCGGGGGTCTGGCCGCCTACGACGCGTCGCGGAGCGAGCAGAGCCTGCAAATGAAGCGCTACGCCCGTCAACAGATGGAGCAGGCGTCGCGGATGATGCAGGGAGTGCCGCAACAGCCCTGGCAACTGCGCCGCTGACCGACCGCCACCCCGACGTTTGCCATGGGGCCGCGGCGCGGCGATGATCGCGGGCGGTTCCTCCACCGCCATCGGAACGGTCCATGACACTCCCCGTGGCCGCGATCGACGCCCCCGGCCCGGCGGCCTCGCTGACGGCCTACTTGCTGGTGATCGCCGCGGCAGCGCTCGCGGGCGGCTCGTCGTTGGCCCTCGTCGCGCTCGGCCACCGACGGATGCAGGTGTTGTTGTCGTTCACCGGCGGTGTGATGCTCGGCGTCGGACTGCTCCACCTGCTGCCCCACGGTCATTACGAACTCGGCGGCGACGTCGAGACCACGATGGGGTGGGTACTCGGTGGCTTCACCGTCATGTTCCTGCTCGAGCGGGCGTTCCACGGACACGCTCACCACGCCGCCGACGGCTCGCACGACGCCGGCTGCCGGCACGACCACGGGCCTGCCGGGGGCGCAGCCGCCACCGGCCGCTGGTCATGGGTGGGCGCGCTGATCGGCCTGTCACTCCACAGCCTCGCCGACGGTGCCGCGTTGGCCGCCGCCGTCGAGGCGGGAGGGCCGGACGGGGGCGGCCTCGTGGGGTTCGCCACCTTCCTGGCGATCGCCGTCCACAAACCGATCGACGCCTGCGTGATCGCGACGCTGCTCATCGGCGCCGGGGCGCCCGCGGCGCGCCGGCGGTGGGTGAACATCGGCTATGCCCTCGTCGTGCCGTTGGGCGCGATCGCCTACCTGGCGAGCCTGCGCTGGTTCGGCGGCGGCCACGAGATCATCACCGGTGCCAGCCTCGCGGCGGCGGGCGGAGCGTTCATCTGCATCGCCGCGGCCGACCTGCTCCCGGAAGTCGAATTCCACAGCCACGACCGGCTGCTGTTGAGCGTGGCGCTGTTTCTCGGACTCGGCGTGGCGGTGGGCATCACCGCCGTGGAACGCGCCTCACCGGCCCATGCGGCCCATGCCGCCGGAGACCATCCACACCGTCATTGATCCGCCCTGCCGGCGATCGGTTCGACATCAAGTCCGCGTGCGGCGCGGACCGCGCGCACTTCGTCGAGTACCTCCTCGACGAGTTCGTGCTGGCGGCGGATTCCCGGCACCTGTGCGAGAAAGCACCACGCCACGACCCCCATCAGGCCCAGGGCGCCGACGAGATGCGGCGTCACCCAAGCGGCGGTGCCGGGGCGGCCACTGGCCGGGTCGGCCGCGCCGCCGAGCGCGACGATGCCGACCACCGCCCCCATCCCGACGAGTGCCAAGGGAAAGGCGCGGCGCTTCAGCCGGCGGCTGCGGAGATCGAAATCCTCGGCCAGGGAGTAGGTCTCGGCCACTTCCCGGCACCAGCGGCCGGTGCCGATGAAATAGGTGACCGCCATGCTGTTGACCAGCACGACCATCAGGGCGGCGAGGACCCCCGACAGGCGGTGAACCGTGGCCCAGCGAAGGACCGCCGGGTCGGTCTGACCGTGGAGATCACCGATCCACAAGCCGAGGCCGGCGGTGGCGACCAACAACGCGATGGCGAAGGCCGCCACCCGTGAGAAGACCCGTTCCATGCGACGACATCCCCGCGACCGGAAGCCTGCGAATCACCCACCCACGTTATAGGCTGGCGCACGCTGGCGGGGCAGCACGCGTGGGTGCGTGCCGCCGCACCCCTGCCCTGCCCTTCCCCGTCTTCAGTCGCCATGACCACTCCTGCATCCCGTCCCCCCTCGATCGTCGTGACCTGCGGCGACCCCGCCGGCATCGGACCGGAGGTGGTGCTGAAGGCGTGGGCACGGTCGCCCGCGCACGCGCGGGCGCGGCTCCGCGTCGTGGCCGATCCGGAGTGGCTCTCGGCAACGCTCCCCGCCGTGCCCGGTATGCCTCCCCTGGGCGTGACCGTCATCGATGCCGCCGACGAGCGACCCTCCTCCGCCGACCGCGTCCTCGTCGTCGCACCGGCGGTGCCGTCGGCGCCGGTGCGCCGCGGCGTGGCCAGCGCGGCCGGCGGGGCGGCGGCGGTGGCCGCGCTTGAAACCGCGTGGCGATTGCTGGCGGCCGCACGGCCGGCGCCGGCCGCGCTCGTCACCGGCCCGCTGCACAAGGGGGCGTTGCACGCCGCCGGCCACGACGTGCCCGGCCATACCGAGTGGCTCGCACGCGCCTGTGGCGCGGCGGATGACGCGGCGTCGATGATGCTGTGGCTCCCCCCCGCCCCCGGCGGCGCCGGTGACGGGCTGGGGGTCGTCCATGCCACGCTCCACGAATCGCTCGCCGGGGCCCTGTCCCGGTTGTCGGCCGAGCGGATCAGCGCCGCCGGCATGCGGCTCGCCCCGGTGCTTGCCGCGCTCGTCGGGCGTGCGCCGCGCCTCGCCGTGGCGGCGCTCAATCCCCACGGCGGCGAGGGGGGGCTGTTCGGCGACGAGGAGGGCCGTGTCGTCGCCCCGGCGGTCGGTGCGATGGTGTCGGCTGGCCTCGACGCCACCGGACCGTGGCCCGCCGACACGCTGTTTCAACGCGCGGCCGCCGGCGCCTACGACGGCGTGGTCGCCCTGTACCACGACCAGGGGCACATCCCGATCAAACTCCTGGGAATGCACCGCGCCGTGAACATCACCCTCGGTTTGCCGGTGGTGCGCACGAGCGTCGCCCACGGCACCGCGTTCGACATCGTCGGGACCGGCAGGGCCGACGCATCGAGCATGCTGGCGGCGATCGACGCCGCGGAGCGCCTGCTGCGCGCCGGATGGATCGGCGGTGACGCCGGCCTCAGGGCCTCAACGGCTTCAGGTAGGCGACCGTGATGTCGGTCAGATCGACGAGCGGATCGTCGTTGGGACGATGGACGAACGCGGCCGCATCGACCGGATCGCCGAGGCGCACGTCGTAGAACTCCATCACCCCCACCACCTCGACCGGTGCCGTGGTCGGGCGGCGTCCCGGCACCGCCGACCATTCGACGCGGAACGGAAATAATTCCCGCCGGCTGATCGCCATGCGCACGCTCCAGGGCAGTCCCTCGGGCAGGTCGGCGGCGTTCACCGGCGCGCCGGAGCGGATCGCATCGGCGCGGTCGGGCAGCAGTCCGGCGAGGCGTTCGCGGTCCCACTCGCCGCTCACCAGCCAGGCGGGGACCCCCTCGACCTCGACGGCGGCCACCTGGGTGAAGCGGAACCACTCGCGCGTCTTGGCGAGCGGTTTGAGGATGCCGCCGAGGTAGGCCGCCGTGTCGCCGCGGGCGAGCAGTCCGAGCGTGCCGAGATGCTCGCGCAGGCGGCGGACGTCGATCCGCTCTACCCCGGGGGGCAGCGTTCCGTAGCGGCGCGTGTTCCAGAAGAACAGGCCGTCGCACACCTCGAGTACGTCGAACTCCTCCGTCTCCGCGGAAAGGCGGGTCTCGAAACGGAAACGCTGCTCCTCGTCGACGCCCGACTGCACGTAGCGTCCGCCTCCCTTGAGCACCGTGTCGCCGACGCGGGCCAATTGCCGGACGCGCAGCGAAATGCTCGGTGCGCGCGCGATGCCCGCCAGGGCCGCCGTCACGATGCGTTCGGCCCGGCCATCGTCCGACCCCGGGGGGTCCGGGGCAGCGGCTTCGACGATGGATGCCGGGGACGGTCGGTCGCCATCGGGCGGTGTGGCGTCGGGGGTGGCAGGGTCCGCCGGCGGCGCGGGGTCGGGGACGACGGCCGGCTGGGCCGATCGCCGGTAGACGCTTTCTCCCGCCCCGGCGCTCGTCGCCGCGAGGCAGGCGATGCCGGCGACGAGTCTGCCCACCCACCCCCCGGCGAGGCGGCGCGTGCTGGGCAAGATGCGCGGATGGAAGGCGATCACGATCGGAGCGACTCTGCCGGTTTTGCCAAAGAAAACGCCGCCAGAAGGACGAATCACGATGCAGTTCCGGCGGCGATCGAGCGGCGGAACGGGTGCGTCGTGCCGGGAGTGTAGGGAGACGGTCCGGACCACCCAAGATCGACCCAGACCGGGCCCCGGCGGGCCCGCAGCCGCGGCAAGCGCGGCCCAACCGTCCACTGGCCTCGGAGGTGACGCGATGGTGAAACGACCTCTCCACGGCTTCGTCGGCATGTCGCTGGCGCTGTCGCTGACCGGGTGCACGATCCCGGCCAATTCGCCCCTCACCGGGCTGGCCCAGATCCGGCCCGTCGCCACCCCCCACACCAACGTCCTGCCTCCGGCTGCGATGCTCCACCACCCCGGTCCCGGTGTCGAGGGGCCCGGCCCCGGCGTGATCGCCCCGGCGTCCTACGAGCAGGCGCTCGAGGCCGCGGCCGAGGAAGCCGGACTCGGCGCCGGCGGCGGCGGGCTGCCCGGAGCCAATCTGCCGGTGTCGCAGATCGGCTTCATCGGTCCCGACGGGATGCAGGTCCGCTGGGACGTGTCGGCTCTCGGCGGCTTCGACTCGACGCCGCTGGTGACGCCGGGCCGCTACGATTTCGCTCAGGGGGCGATCTACCGCCTCAAAGTCACCGACATTCCGGGCCGGGCCGGGCTCGAACTCTATCCGACGCTCGAAGTCGCCCCGGTGACCCCGCGGACCGACGCCTTCCTGGCCCACAACGCCGTGCCGTTCCAACTCACCGAGGAGGACCTCGACCAGGTGACGACGGGCAACTTCGTGACCAAGGTGGTCTATCTGCCCGATCCCGACTATCAGGAACTCGCCGTCGCGGGGGTCGAGACGCTCGTCAGCACACGGCTCGATCCGGGCTGTGATCCCGTGGTCGAAGCCGACCGGCGCGGCTCGATCCTGGCGATCATCCGCATCGGCAACAAGGATCTGGAATCGAACGGACCGGCGGGCGGCGCCACGGCCGGAGCGACTCCGATCGGCGCCATGGGCCCGGGTGGCGGCGTCTGCCCCACCGGCGCGGCGCTGCCGCTCGGCATGCCCTGTGGCGGCAATCCCGGTCAGGTGCCCCCCGCCTTCCTCGCCGGCATGACCGCGCCGCAGTACGGGCTGCCCTACACCGGCACCCCGATCGGTCTGCCGGGACCGGCCCACATCCCGCTCGGGATTCCCGCCGGTCTGCAGAAGCACACGATCACCAACCACACCAAGATGCACATCCCGCCCCCGACGCGCGAGTTGAAACTCCACGTCCAGCAGTACCCCGGCTTGAGCTATCCCAAGCCGGCCCACCGGGCCTACATCGCGGAGCGGTCCGACGTGCCCAACATCCGTCTCCGGCAGCCGAAGGAGGAACGGACGCGCTACGCCGACAACGGCGGGCCCGATGCCGACACCGCGGCCGGGGAATGCCCGCCGGCCCCGGAGAACTACCTCCCCTGATCACCGGCATTGCCGTCGGATTCGTCTCGGACCTCGTTTGATCGTTGGACCCATGCGCATCACCCGCTCCGCCGGATCACCGTACGGGTCACCGGAATCGCGGGAAACGGCGTCGGCATCCCGCCGCCGCCGTGTCTGGACAGGGACCGCGCTGCGGATCGCACGCGGGCTGCTGGCGACCCTGCTCGTGTCGTCGATCGGTGTGGCGGGTGCGTCCCGTCAGGCCGTCGGCGGCGAGCTGGGCTCCGTCGCCATCAGTGCACCACCGGGAGCGATTGGCGCCTGGCGGCGTCCGCAGACCGGTCCCTGTCCGGACATCCCGCTGGCTGCCCACCTCCAGCCGATCGCGATTCGCGGTCCGGAGGGGATGCTGGTGGCGATCGAGACCGCCGAAGGGTGGACAACGCTCCAGGCGGCGCCGCTCCGGACGGCCCTCGTGGTGGGTGCGCCGTACCGATTGCGGATCGGCGGCATCCCGGGCGCGGAGGGGGAAGAGCTCTATCCGTCGGTGCGTGTCCTGGCCCGGCTCGCCACCCCCCCCGGTCTCGAGCGCCGCTTCCCCGTGGAGATCGTGCTCGACGAAAGCGACCTAACCGCCGCGCGCGGCGGTGCCCATGTCCGGCGCGTGGTCTACGTCGCCTTCGACAACCAGATGCGGGACATCGGGCCCGACGACTGGTTCGACGTCCGGCCCGGTGACGACTGCTTCGACGTGGCCACCACGCTCGGCGCGCCGATCGCCGAGGTGGTGATCGGCAACCGCCTTCCCAGCGGGGGCGCGACGCCGTGAACGACGACGCATCCCGGTCCGGTTCGCGCCTCCGCTTCATCGCCATCGCCGTGGCGGTGCTGGTGTTGACCGGTTGCCGTGCGGTCGGACCGCGTGCCACCCCGATCGGAGCCCATCGCGGCCCCGCCGACCCCGCGGTGGCGCCGGTCCCCGCGGAGGACCACGGCCTCACCGGGACGGTGGTCACGGTGACCCACGACGAACCGCTCGTCGATCTTCCCGCCGCATCCGGCGTCGCCCGCTCCCCTGCCCTGCCGGCTCCCAGCGGCGGCGGCGACCGAACGTGCGAGCGCTGCTCGACGGCGGCGTGCCAGGAACCCGTCTGCCTCCCCCCCCTGCCCCCTCCGGTGATCATCGCCCCGCCGGTGTGCGATGGTGGCGACCACGGTCGTCCGGCCGTGCCCGTGGGGCGTGACGGCATCGCACACGTCAGCGCCGGCGACACGGTGGCTCGCTACCGCGCGGCCGACGGCATCGACACCGACGAAGCATGCCTCGCCACCACCAACTGCGCCTGCGTGTTCGCGCCGCGGTTCGCCAGCGTCCGCGAGGTGATCAGACCGTTCGAAGATACGGCCCCCACCGGCCCGCAGGGGTTGGCGCTCGACACCGCCCCCGAGGCCGACGTGCGCGGCCAGCGTGTCTGCCGGGCGACGCAGCCGATCGGCCCGGAGGCGGCGCGCCGCGCACAGCCCACCGTCGCCGCGGAAGAGCACCTGCCGGCGCTGGGTATCGACACCGCACGGATCCCGAGCCAGGCGGAGGGCCTCGAGGGCCCCGCCGGCCGCTTCGCCATCGACGGACCCCGGCGCCACGAGCAGGTGGACGATCCACGCACCGTCACCGGTTTCGACGTGCCGTATGCGTGGACATGCCTGTCGGCCGCACAGGTCACCGTCGGCGGCGAATCGACCGACGTGATCGCGGTCGACCGCGGCACCGCCACGCTGCGGCTGGAGCATCCGGGGCGCTGCGAGTTGACGCTCTGCAAGCGGGCGGGAAGCGACGCGGTCCGACCGGGCGAGGAACTCGACTTCACGATCTTCCTGCTCAATTCGGGTGATCGTGCACTGGCGGACGTCGTGCTCGTCGATGCCGTGCCGCCGCGGCTGGAGGTGATTCCGGGGAGCGCCGTCAGCAACCTCCCCGCCGACGTCTCGACCGGCACGGCGGAGGACGGCGGCACCCTGCTCTCCTGGAAGCTGCGGGATCCCCTCCCCGCCGGGGCGGGCGGCTTCGTCCGCTTCCGCACGATCGTCCGCTGATCGTCGGCCCGCGAGTGGGTTTGCGGCGATGCGCGGACCGGCGGTAGCATCCCGTGGCGGTTCGGCATCCACACCGCGTTGGCTGCCGTCGTCGCTCCCCGGCCACCGTTTTCTTCCCGAGGCATCCATGCACGCTTTTGCCGTGGTCCGTCGGCCCCTGTTCGCACTCGTGGCGTCGCTCGCCGTGGCGACGGCGTCGGGACCGCTCGCTGCGCAGAACGAGCCACCCGCCAACCCGGCGGCCGGCGCCGCGGGCGTGCCGCCGCTGCCCGACGGGGAGCCGCAGGAATTGCTGCAGTTCGTCGACAAGGTACTGGCGCAGCCCGTGCCCCCGGCGCCGCGTGACGTGACCATGAAGCTGTTCCGGGAACGGGCCGCGCTGGCGTACGAGGCATCCGACAAGGTTCTCGGCCGGGTTAAGACCGACGACGCCACGTACGAGCCGGCGGTGCGCATGAAGCTGCGCAGCCTCATGATGCTCGCGCAACTGGGGGACGAATCGGCTCCGGGCAAGCTCGGCGAGTTCGCCGCCACGCTCGTCGATTCGCCGTCGAAGACGCTCGCCCGCGAAGCCCGGCGGATGACGATCATCGCCGACATGCAGGGGGTGTTCGCGAAACGTGACGTGTCGAGCGCCGGGGCGATCCTCGAGCGGATCGAAGCCCTCGCCAAGGACGATCCCAGCGACGGAGACACCGCCAATCTCGCCATGCAGACCGCCACGGCCCTCGAGCAATTCCCCGGCGGCGACGCCTTGTCGAAGGAGCTCTACCGCCGGCTCGGGCCGGTGTTCGAGGGCAGCGACAACGAGCGCACCAAGGCGGTGGGCACGATGTTCGCCGGCGTGTTGCGGCGGCAGGAACTGCCCGGCAACGCGATGGAAATCAGTGGCACGAACATGGACGGCAGCGCGTTCGACCAGAAGCAACTCGACGGCAAGGTGGTGCTCGTCGATTTCTGGGCGACGTGGTGCGGCCCGTGCATCGCCGAGATGCCCAACGTGCTCGAGCAGTACGCCAAGTACCACGACAAGGGTTTCGAGGTGGTCGGGGTGAGTCTCGACACCGATCGTGCCGCGCTCGAAGCGTTCATCGCCGACCAGAAGATCCCCTGGATCGTCCTTCACGAACAGGGGCTCGCCGCCGCCAAGGGGCATCCGCTGGCGATGCACTACGGCATCACCGGCATCCCGACGGTGATCCTCATCGGGCGGGACGGCAAGGTGGTCTCGATGGACGTGCGCGGGGAGAAGCTCGGGCTCGAACTCGCCAAACTCTTCAAGGAGTGAGGGTCGCGCCGTGACCGATTCCCCCGGGGCCTCAGGTGCCACCCGGCGCGGCGTGGTCGCGCTGCGGGCAGGTCGTTTCGATTCCTCGGGCATTCGCAAGGTCTTCGATCTCGCTGCCCGGCTCCAGGATCCGATCAACCTCTCGATCGGCCAGCCCGACTTCCCGATGCCGGCGGAGGCGTGCCGGGCGGCCAAGGAGGCGATCGACGCCGGTCGCAACGGCTACACGCCGACCCAGGGGATCGGTCCCCTTCGTGAACGGCTCGAGGCCCGCGTCCGTGCCGAGACGGGGCAGCCCGCCCGCGCGCTGTGCGTGACCAGCGGATCGAGCGGCGCGCTGGCGGTGGTGCTGATGTCGATCCTCGACCCGGGCGACGAGGTGATCGTCTTCGAGCCCGCGTTCGTCATGTACCGCCCGCTCGTCGAGTTCCTCGGCGGCCACTGCGTGGCGATCGACACCAGCCCGACGTTCCAGATCGACGTCGATCGTGTCGCCGCCTCGATCGGCCCCCGGACGCGGGCGATCCTCCTCAATACGCCCGCCAACCCGACCGGCGTCGTCGTCGACGCGGCGACCGTCACGGCGCTGGCGCGGCTCGCCGAGGCGCGCGGCGTGACGCTGATCAGTGACGAGTTGTACCGCTCGTTCTGCTACGACGGCCCCTTCCATTCGCCGGCGACGGTATCGGAATCGGTCGTGGTGATCGACGGCTTCTCGAAATCCCACGCGATGACGGGCTGGCGCGTGGGGTGGGTGCACGGGCCGCGGGCGATCGTCGAGACCTGCACGATGCTGCAGCAATACACCTTCGTCTGTGCACCGCAGGTGGGCCAGTGGGCGGCGCTGGCGGCGCTCGACGCGCCGATGGACGTGCCGCTCGAGGCATGCCGCCGCAAGCGCGACCGGTTGATGGCGGCGCTCGCCGGGCACTATCGATTCGTGCGCCCCGGTGGGGCGTTCTACCTCTATCCCGAGGCCCCCGGCGGATCGGGCACACGGTTCGCGGCCCGGGCGGTGGAGCGCGAGAAGCTGCTGGTCGTGCCCGGCGACGTCTTCGGTGCCGCCGACACCCACTTCCGCATCGCCTACACGGTGAGCGATGCGATGCTCGAGCGCGGCATCGCGGCACTCCTCCGGCTCGCCGCGGCCTGACCCGGGCCGCGGCCCGGTCGCGCCCGTGTGTCGCGGTGCGTCAGGCCGAGCGGTGCGTCAGGCCGACTTGTGGCGGGCCTCGCGGATCGGCTCGACCGGTTCGGCGCCCTCGACGTTCCGGTCGGTGATGACGTAGCTCGCGCCGGCGTTCTCCGGCAGGTCGAACATCACGTCGAGCATCACGTCCTCGATGATCGACCGCAGGCCGCGGGCGCCGGTCTCCTTGCGCATCGCCTTGCGCGCGATCGCCACCAGTGCCTCGTCGGTGAACTCGAGGGTGCAGTTCTCCATGCCGAACAGCTTCTGGTATTGCTTGACGAGGGCGTTCTTCGGCTCCCGGAGCACCTTCACCAGGGCCCCCTCGTCGAGCGGCTTCAGCGACGAGATCACCGGCAGGCGGCCCTCCAGCTCGGGGATCAGGCCGAATTCGAGGATGTCGTCGGAGTCGACCTGCGGCAGGAGTTCCGCCAGGTCGGCGTCGACCCTGACGCCGCCTGATTGCGAAAAGCCGATCGACCGCTTGCCGAGGCGGCGGCCGATGATCTTGTCGATGCCGACGAAGGTGCCACCGCAGATGAAGAGGATGTTCGAGGTGTCGATCTGGATGTACTGCTGCTCGGGATGCTTGCGGCCTCCCTGCGGCGGCACGTTGGCGACGGTCCCCTCGAGCATCTTGAGGAGCGCCTGCTGAACCCCCTCGCCCGAGACGTCGCGGGTGATGGAGACGTTTTGGCTCGTCTTCCCGATCTTGTCGATTTCATCGATGTAGAGCACGCCGCGCTGGGCCGCCTCGATGTCGAAGTCGGCCGCGTTGAGGAGCTTGAGCAGGAGATTCTCCACGTCCTCGCCGACGTAGCCCGCCTCGGTCAGCGTGGTGGCGTCACCGATGGCGAACGGCACGTTGAGGATCCGCGCGAGCGTCCGCGCCAGCAGCGTCTTCCCGCTCCCGGTGGGACCGAGGAGGAGAATGTTCGATTTCTCCACCTCGACGTCGGACGATTCGCTCCCGAGGGTGAGCCGCTTGTAGTGGCTGTGGACCGCGACGGCGAGTACGCGTTTGGCGTGTTCCTGTCCGATGACGTACTCGTCGAGGTGCGACACGATCGCCCGGGGCGAGGGGATCGAGGTGAACAGCTGCTTGCTCGAACCGCGGCGCCGTTTCTCCTGGTCGAGGATCGACTGGCAGAGTTCGATGCACTCGCCGCAGATGTAGACGTCACCCGGCCCCTCGACGAGCGGGCCCACGTCGCGGTAACTCTTGCGGCAGAACGAGCAGAAGGCGTTCTTCTTCGTCGTTCCACCGGCGCCACGACGACCGATGTTGTTGACGTCTTTGCCGTTGGGCATTGGTGGTCGGACCCTGGAGGAGGCGGGAATCGAATACTACAGGTCGCGACGAACCGCCGTTCCCGAACGCCGGGGAGACGGCGCCGCCGCACCCGTCAGGCCGCCCCATCCCGGGATGTCGGTTCCGACAGGCGTGGCTCGACGAGCGTTCTTATCTTTCGGTATTCAGCGTCACTCAGAACACCCTTGTCGCGCAGATTCCGGTATTCGAGGAGGGCGTCGCGCCAGTCGGAGCCGTCTCCACCCGAATGATCGGACGGGCCACCGAGCAACCGCGTGCGGACGAAATGGATCGCCCCCACCGCCACGGCGATCGTGGCGGCCAGCACCAGCGCGTTGACGACGAAGGTCCAGCTTTCCGACGACACGGTGGGAATGGTTTCCTTCCGGCTCGAACCCCGCTGCCGGGGACCCGAAGGGGGACCTGCCGGCGGTGGTGGGATGCCGATCCGACCGCGATTCTTCGACGATTATGGCGGTGCCGCGATACCCGGGTCCATACGACACCTGCCGCGTCTTCCTGATTCCACCATTTTTCGCCGCCACCGCAGTCGCCGGGGGCGCGTCACAGGATGGGGAAGACCCGGTGGGTTTTGTCTCCGATGAGGCCGGCGGGTGACCATTCCGCCGGGGACGGTCGATCCTTCCCGACATGGTGTGCGCATCCCATCGATCCGTCGCCCGGCGCTGCCCTCCCCCGCAACGGTGGCGGGGCCGCTGGCTCGTGTGGGCAGCCGTGCTGGCGTGGCCGCTGGCGTCCGCGCTGGGCTCCGACGACCCCCCTGCCCCGGTCCAACTGCCGGAGTTGGTCCGCACCAAGCAGACGGTGTTCTCACTTCCCTTCCGGGTCGCCAAACCGCAAGCCGCCGATCGGGCCGCCACGCGCGTCGTGCTCGGTGTGTCGCGCGACCTCGGGGCGACGTGGCAGGATGCGGGAACCGCGGCCCCGTCCGCCGGTGCGATCACGTTCCGGGCGACGACCGACGGCGAGTACTGGTTCCGTTTCCGGGCCATCGACTCCCAGGGCCGGGAACGCGGCGGTGAAGGCCCCGACCTGCGCGTGCTCGTCGACGCGGCGGCGCCGCGTCTGGTGGCGCGGGTATGGCGCGGGGGCGACGGCGAGATCGTCTGCCGGTACGCCGCCGCCGACGACTCGATCCGACTCGATTCGCTCGACATGTCGTACCGCGGCAAGGGTGACACCGAGTGGAAACGCATCGCCGCCGAGGGAATCCTCGCCCGGGAGTCCCCGGCGCACCTGGTCGGCGAGGAGATCTGGTGGGCCGGCGAGAAGGTCGAATCGCTGACGGTACGGATCGCGATCGCCGACGGCTCCGGCAACCGGACCGCCAAGGAGTTCCATCTCGAAGCGTCCGATCCGCGCGTCGATCAGGCGGCGCTCGCGCTCGAACTGGGCGTCCCCGCGCTGCCGGCCTCCGGTGCGTCGAACGCGGCGCTGCCCACCGTCGAGCCCGGTCAACTCGGCCGCGTCGATGAACCGCCCGCCCCTCCGAGCGATCAACCATCCCCCGCCCCGGGCGGTTGGGCCGCGGAGCCGGCGACGCGCTTCCCTTCCGAACGACCGACCGCGTCGGCCACGACGATGGCGTCGGTCGATCCGCCGAGCGTCCTCCTGCGGCCGGTGAGTTCGTCGGCCGCGCCGACGCCCGTGCCCCCGTTGACGGTGCGCCCGCTCGCCACCGGGCCCGAGGCCACGCCCCAGCGCGTGGCGAGCCCGCCGAGCGAATACCGGGGCAAGCCACTCCACATCGTCAATAGCCGCCGTTTCAGTTGGGACTACGAGATCGAGGAGCGGCCCGACGGCGCCGCGGTGCAGGTCGAGCTGTGGAGCACGCTCGACGGCGGTGTCACCTGGCAACGCGCGGCGATCGACCAGGATGCTTCCAGCCCGATCGACGTTTCACTGCCGACGGTCGGACTGTACGGCTTCCGGCTGGAGATCGTCCCCGTGCAGCCCGCCGGAAGTCCCGGACCGCGGTCGGGCGCGGCGCCGGAGGGATGGATCGGCGTCGACGACGAGCCGCCACAGGTGGAGTTGATCGGTGTCGATGAAGTCCGGGCCGGTGGCCCGGCGGTGGTGGTGATCCGCTATCTCTCTCGCGACCAACTGCTCGTGCCCGGTGCGGTGCGTCTGCTCTACTCCCCGACGGCGGACGGTCCCTGGGCGACGATCGCCGAGGGACTCGCGGCCCAGGGGGAGCATCGCTGGCAGCCCGACCGCGTCGTCCCGCCGCGGGTCTTCATCCGCGCGGAAGCGACCGATGCCGCGGGCAACGTCGGTCGCGTCGTCACCCGGGAAGCGGTGTCGACGACCGCCTCGCGCGCCGTCGGGAAGCTGGGCGGCGTGCGCGTGCCCGGCCCCTCCCCCGCGCCCTGACCAACGGTCGTCGTCGCACGGGCCGGTGGGAGCTCCGCGCCCGCCCGAGCCGTCAGCGGCTACACTCCGCCTGCGGTGGCAGCGGCATCCAGGCCCGCGGCTCCGCCCGGAGCCGGATCGTGCCCACCGCACTCGACATTCTCATCGGCGCCCCCTGGGATCCCGGTCCGAACGGCCTGATCGTGCTCGTGGGGGACGAACCCTTTCTCGCGGGCGAATGGCTCGCCTGGCTGCGTCGCGGATCGGCCGGCGGCGCGGATGCGGATCCCGACCGCCCCGATCCCGGCCGGCGTGATGCCGGCGACTGGGGGTGGCGCGAGTTCGACGGCCACGCGCTCGACGACGCGCGCGACGTCTTCGACGAGGCGGCGACGATACCCCTGTTCGGCGGCTCTACGCGCGTGGCGGTGGTGCGCGGCGCCGATGCCTTCGTGACCGCCAACCGCGAGCGTCTCGAAACGCTCGCGGGGCGGGACCGCGGTGCCGCCGGCATCGTCGTGCTGGAGGTGAAGTCGTTGCCGTCGAACACGCGGCTGGCCAAGGCGGTGGCGGCGCGGAACGCGCAGATCGATCTCACGGTGCCGCCGAAATACGACCTGGTCCGTTGGCTCGCCGATTGGGCACAGCGGCGCCACGGCCGGCGCCTGGCCAAGGGCACGGGCGAACGACTCCTCGACCGCCTCGCGGGCGACCTCGGGCGCATCGATCAATCCCTGGCGCGATTGGCGGCGGTGGGCGAGGGTCCGATCCCGCCGGAGGCGGTCGACGACGCCGCCGGCAGCCCGCGCGATCGCACGGCGTGGAGCATGATCGACGCCGCCGCGGCGGGCGACGCGCCGCAGGCGATCGGGCGACTCGCCGAGCTCCTCGACGCCGGTGAGAGCCCGATCGCCCTGGCCGCGCAGGCCTCGACGGTCCTGCGCCGTCTGGCGACGGCGGCCCGGCTGCTGGCGCTGCCGGCGGCGGCGGGCCGTCCGCCGGACATCGAGGACGCGCTGCGCCAGGCGGGCGTCCCCGCCTGGCCGAAGGCGCTTCAACAGGCACGCCACTCGCTGACGCGACTCGGTCCGCGCCGCGCGCTGGCGCTACCGCGCTGGCTCCACGAACTCGACCGGGCGCTCAAGGGGGCGTCGTCGCGAGGCCCGCGTGCCGGCCTCGCACTCGAGACCCTGTTCTGCCGTTTGGCGGGCGCGGATGCCCGCGGGGCGAACCTCCCGGCGGCCGCCGCGGGGCCGCCGCGGCCCGGGCCGAAGGGGCGCTAACACGGCGGCGCGGACGAGCCAGTCGAGCGAACGGAAGGAGGTCGGGCGTGGAGTCGGACAGCGAGCCGCAGCGGCACGACGTGTGGAGCAACCCGCTCGCCACCCGCTATGCGTCGGCCGAGATGACGCGGCTGTGGAGCGACCATCACCGCTACGGCCTCTGGCGGCGCAGCTGGCTGGCGCTGGCGGAGGCGGAAGCGGAGTTGGGGCTGCCGATCACCCCCGCGCAGCTCGCCGAGCTGCGCGCCAACGTCGATCGGATCGACTTCGCCAAGGCGGCGGAATACGAGCGGCGGATGCGCCATGATGTTTTCGCCCATCTCCACGCGTTCGCCGACGTCGCGCCGTCGGCACGGCCGATCATCCACCTCGGGGCGACGAGTGCCTACGTTACCGACAACGTCGATTTGATCCTGATGCGTGAGTCGCTCGATCTCGTCATCGCCCGCCTGGCGACGGTGATCGAGCGGCTCGCGGCACGGGCGCTGGAGACGCGGCATCTGGTCTGTCTCGGCCGCACCCATCTGCAGCCCGCACAGCCGACGACGATCGGCAAACGGATCTGTCTCTGGATCCACGATCTGGTCCTCGATGTCGAGGAGATCGCCCACCGGCGCAAGCTGCTGCGTGCCCGCGGCGTGAAGGGCACCACGGGCACGCAGGCGAGCTTTCTCGAACTGTTTCACGGCGACCACGCCAAGGTGCGTCGCCTCGACGAATTGGTCGCCCGCAAGCTCGGTTTTCACTCCTCCTACGAGGTGACCGGCCAGACCTACTCACGCAAGGTCGATTCGCAGGTCGTCGCGGCACTGGCCGGGGTGTCGGAATCGACGCACAAAGCCGGCAACGATCTGCGCCTCGCGGCCGCCTGGGGGGAACTCGAGGAGCCGTTCGAGAAGGATCAGGTCGGCTCCTCGGCGATGCCCTACAAGCGCAACCCGATGCGGGCGGAGCGGATGTGTGGCCTGGGGCGGTTCGTCATGGGGCTGGCGGCGACGGCCGGCCAGACGGCGGCCGTGCAATGGATGGAACGCACGCTCGACGACTCCGCGCCGCGGCGCCTGGTGCTGCCGCAGGCCTTCCTCGCGACCGACGCCCAGTTGGTGATCTACGCCAACATCGCCGCCGGTTTGGTCGTGCTGCCCGGAGCGATCCGCCGCAATCTCGAGGCCCACCTCCCGTTCCTCGCCAGCGAGAAGATCCTCATGGCGGCGACCGCCGCCGGTGGGGATCGGCAGACGCTCCACGAGGCGCTGCGGACCCACAGCCATGCCGCGACGGCGCGGATCCGCGACGGCCATGCCAACGACCTGGCCGCACGGCTTGCCGCCGATCCGCTCTTCGACGGCGTCGACATCAACGCGGCGATGAACCCCGACGACCTCGCCGGACGCGCGGCGGCCCAGGTCGAGGAATTCGTCGCCGGCGCCGTGCAGGCGACGCTGGCGGGCTGCCCGACCCGGGCGCCGGAGTCACGCCTGGAGGTCTGACGCCGGCCGACGGCTGCCGTCGACAATCCGCTTGCCGCATCTGACGGATCAGGTGCCGGGAGCGCGGCTCCCTCGAACCGTATCGCGTTTCGAGTGGCCAAGGCCATGGATAGGCGTTGGCCACCCGCTACCAGACGCTGGGCTACCAGACGCGGCTGCTAGACGCGGTCCTGATGCCGGGGCCGGCTCCGGTGGCTCCGGCACTCGACGCACATCCCGCTGACGATCAGGCGGTGCCCCCGGGCGGTGAAGCGGTGCCGCGCGGCGACGGCGGCACAGATCTTCTCGAGGTCGGCGCTCGAGAACTCGATCAGCTTCTGGCACGAGGTGCAGTGCAGATGGTCGTGCTGGGGATAGCCGTAGTCGTGTTCGTAGACGCTCCGCCCGGACAGCACCATCTTCTTCAGGAGGCCCGCATCGACCATTTCCGCCAGAGTGCGGTAGACCGTGGGACGGCTGACGCCGGCACCGGCCGGGGAACGGCGCAGGTCCTCGAGCAATTGCTCGGCGTCGAAATGCTCGTGCCGGCTGGCGACGTGATCGACGATCGACTGCCGCTGCCGTGTGACCCGCTTGCCCCGCGCCTGGAGGAACTCGGCGAACCGTTCGCGCGGCGTGAGGGCGACATCGACGGAACCGAGCGAAAAATCGGCGCTGGTGGTCATGACGCGGTCCCGACCGTCGACGATCGATGCGATCGCCGCCGATCGATTGTAGCGTCGGACTCCCGGCTGACCGGTGGAGTCGGCCCCGCGCTGCGACCGTCGTCATCCCGCGCCGCGGACGGCCGAGCCGACCGCGGCGGGATGACGTCAGCCGAGCCGATCGAGCAGCCGATCGAGGGCGATATCGAGCTTCTCCGGGGTCTCGTAGACCCCGGAGGCGATCTCGGCACGGATCGCGGCGACGCGATCGAGACGGATGTCGGAGGCCGCTTCCGCCGCCCGCACCCCGTCGACCGACAGCGCGACCGAGTCGTGCACCGCGTTGACGCCGCGGCCCGCTGCGGCCTGCGTCGCCTCGGCACCGGCGACACCCTTGACGGCGGCGGCACCCTGCGTGATCGAGATTCCGAAGATGTTCATGTCAGCACTCCTTGCAGACGACCCGCGACTCCGTTCTCCCCGTCCCCGGGCGCCATACGGAGCCGTGCGGGGATCGGTTCGAAACCATCGCGGAAACCGTCCGACCCTCCCATTGTTGCCGCGCCATGCCATCGGGGCGAAGCCGAACGTGGTTCACCACGGTTCGACCTCCCGGGGACGCGACTTCCCCGGGATCCATGTTCATCGGCCGCGGACCCCGACCGACTCCAGCTTTTTTCCCGACCCCGCCGCGATCGGGGGTCGCCCCGTCGTCGCGGCCGGAGTGGCCCTCCCGCTCACATCGCGAATTCCGGACGACGTCGCTCCAACTGGTTCTGCAGCCGCTCCACGATCGCACTGTGCATCTGGCTGACGCGGCTCTCGGAGAGATCGAGGGTCGCCCCGATCTCCTTCATCGTCAGCTCCTCGTAGTAGTAGAGGATGATGATCAGGCGTTCGTTGCGGTTGAGCCCCTTGGTCACCAACCGCATCAGGTCGGCTTTCTGGATGCGGCGTGTGGGATCCTCCCCCTTTTTGTCCTCGAGGATGTCGATCTCGCGGACATCCTTCGAGCTGTCTGTCTCACACCATTTCTTGTTGAGGCTGACGAGGCTGGCGGCGTTCGCCTCGACGAGGAGTTTTTCGAAGTCCTCGCGCGAAAGCTGCATCTGCTCGGCCACCTCGGCGTCGGACGGCGTGCGGCCGAGTTTCGCCTCCAGCGTCTTGATCGCCTCGTTGAGCTTGCTCGCCTTGGAGCGCACCAACCGCGGCACCCAATCCATGGTTCGCAGTTCGTCGAGCATCGCACCCCGGATCCGCGGCACGCAGTAGGTCTCGAACTTCACTCCGCGGGCCATGTCGAAGGCATCGATGGCATCCATCAGGCCGAACGTCCCCGCCGAGACGAGGTCGTCGAGTTCGACCCCCTCGGGAAGGCGCGACCAGATCCGCTCGCCGTTGTATTTGACCAGCGGCAGGTAGACCTCGATGAGCCGGTTCCTAAGCTCGTCCGACGGTGCGGCCTTGAACTGCCGCCACAACTCCTGCACCTCTTCCGGTGCCAGCGGGGTTGCCGAGTGGTTCGCCACGTGCATCCTCCGTGAAAAAATCGCCATCCGTTGGCTTCCCTCGCGTAGACGGACACCGCACGCGCAACCCCTCGACATCGGCGGGCCGGCGCGGTGGCCTTGAACCTTTTTTTTCCCGTCGTCACCGCCGGGCGCTCCGTCAGGAACGCCGCGGCCTCACCCACCTTCTCAAGCCGCTCGCACCTCCTCCGGCACGCCGATCGTGGCGAACACCTCGACCCGCTCTTCCTCGGCCACCTCCTCGGCGGCGAACACGCGCACGCCGGGCAGTACGGTGGACAGGGTGTCGCGGACGGCGATCCGGCGCGCAGCCGGGGCGACGATCACCGGTGCCGTGCCCCGGGCGGACCGGGCGCGGACGGCGCGGCGCACCTGCGCGACGATCGCTGCGGCCGCCCGCGGCCCGGCGGCGAGCCGATCGGCGGCCGGGTCGTCGAGCCTCACGACCGCGAGCACACCGGCGGCATCTCGGCTGCGGCGACAGGCGCCGCGGAACAGGCTCGCGCGGACGGCGGCGGCGAGCGCCACCGGATCGGTGGTCGTGGCGGCGTGGTCGGCGAGGATTTCGAGCACGTCGGCGAGCGGTCGGATCGGCAGGCCGTCGCGGAGCAGCGCCTGGAGCGTGCGATGGATGCGCGCCACCGGCAGCAGGTCGGGCACCACGGCCTCGACCAGCGCCGGCGCCGTTCCACGGAGCGACTCGACGAGGCGCCCGACCGCGTCGCGCGACAGCAGACGGTCGGCATGGAGGCGGAGGCCCGCTTCGAGGCCGGCGGCGACGACGGCCCCGGCGTCGAGAATGCGGGCACCGCGGAGACGGGCGGTTTCCGCCGCGGCGGCGCCGAGCCACGTGGCGGCTCGCCCGGTGAGGGGATCGACGGCTGCGGTGCCCGCGAGGGGGGGCTCGCTGCCTGCCGCCGGGACGACCAGCAGCTTGCCGCCGGGAATCTCCCCTTCGGCGACATGCTCGTCGGCGATCGTGATCCGGTAGCCGCGGTCCGGCAGACCGCCGTCGTCACGGAACGCGACCGCCGGCACCACCAAGCCGATCTCCCCGGCGATGCTCGTCCGCAACGCCGTGGTGCGGGCGACCAACGGCGCGTCGCCTCCCACGAGCCCCAGCAGGCCGCGGCCGAGGGCGACGACGATCCGCTCGTCGGCGAGCGCCTCCTCCGCGGGCGTCCGCGCGGCTGCTGCGGCAGCGTTCACCACCGGTGCGGGGGCCACCGTGCCAACCCGCGATGAGCGCCATGCCGCGACGCCGGCGACGACCGCCATCGTCGCCAACGGCAGGAAGGGCAAGCCGGACAGCGAGAGCAGGCCGAGAAACACGGCGGTCACCGTCAGCACCTGCGGTCGGGTCGCGAATTGGCGGCCGAGCTCGCGGGGGATGTCGGTGGCCTGGGAAGACCGCGAGATCAGCAGGCCGGTCGCCACCGACACCAGCAACGACGGAACGGCACTGGCCAGCCCGTCACCGATCGTCAGCCGGGAGTAGATCTCGGCGGCGCTCGCCGGCGTCATCCCGCGCTGCAGCACGCCGATCGCCATGCCTCCGACGAGATTGACACCGGTGATCACCAGGCCCGCCAGCGCCTCCCCGCGGACGAAGCGGCTGGCGCCGTCCATGGCGGCGAAAAAGTCGGCTTGGCGTTGGAGCTCGGCACGCGCCTGGCGGGCCTGGTCGCGGGAGATCGCGCCGGCGTGGAGGTCGGCGTCGATGGCCTGCTGCCGCCCGGGCAGCCCGTCGAGGGCGAAGCGCGCCGCGACCTCGCTGGTGCGCGTCGATCCGGCGGTGATCACCACGAGCTGGATGACGGCGATGATGGCGAAGATCACCCCGCCGACGACGAGGTTGTTGGCGGCGACGAACTCGCCGAAGGCGCGGACGACCTCGCCGCCGGCCGCGAAACCGTCGTCGGCGGCACGGGCGAGGATCAGCCGCGTCGTGGCGACGTTGAGCACCAGGCGCACCAGCGTCGAGCCGAGGAGGAACGTGGGGAACAGGCTCATCTCGAGCGGCGTCCGGGCCGCCATCGCCCCGAGGATGGCGAGGACGGAGACGGTGAGATTGGCCGCGAGGAGCAGATCGACCAGCGGCGCCGGCACCGGCGCGAGGATGACCGCCACCGCCGCCAGCAGCGCGACCGGGATCGCCACGTCGGCGAGTCGCGCCGCGATGAAGCGGGGGCTGAGCGGTGCGGCGAGCGCGGTGCGGGTCCAGGCCATCGGCGGTTCCGGGAAGGGCAGGTGCCGCGCCGTCGTCTCGGCGCCGCGGCGGACCGGCCGCGAGGGGGGCGGGACAGTAACGGTCGTGACGGGGAGGGTAAAGCCCTGTCGCGGGCGACCGAGACGAGCCGCCGCGGCTCCCAGTCGGCCTTGACACGCAGGATCTCCCGAACGGCGCCTGCGGACGCGAGACGGCTACCGGGACGGCCCGCGGGCCGCCGGTTCCGGCGCTCGGGCGGATAGACTCGATCGCGTGGTGATGGGTGATCGGACCGTCTGCAGAGGGAGCGCTGGGCGTGCGTTTCGAACGAGGTGGCTTCGCCTTCGACTACCCCGACAACTGGTCGGTGGAGACCGGTGACGGAGAGGCGCTGGTCACCGTGTCGTCACCGGAGGGGGGCTTCTGGACGGTCACGGCGCACGCCCCCGGCGGCGAACCGCTGCGCCTGGCGGAAGCGGTCGCCCGGCAGATGCGCCGCGAATACGCCGACATCGACGTCGAGGAAGCGTGCGACACCGTCGCCGGCCGTGCGCTGCGTGGCTTCGACTTCAACTTCTACTGCCTCGATCTCACCAATACCGCCACCGTGCGGGTGCTCGGCACCACCGCCGCGGTCTATCTGTTCTTTTGCCAGGCGGAGGACCGCGATTGGGAGCGGATCTCGCACGTGTTCGCCGCGCTCACCACGAGCCTCGTGAGCGGGCTCGGACCGCGCTGAACCTCGTGGTGTCTACCGCTGCGGACGACGCCGCGCGCGGGAAGGGCCGTGACGACACGCACCCATGAAACGGGGCGTGCCCCCCGGGCAGGGATCGACCTCCCCCTGGCTGGGGAAACACGGGCCGGTCGCGGTCGGGCTTCCGGCGGCAGTGGCTGCGAGAGTGGCCGTCGTGAACCGGGGGGCCGGGTGGCGTCGCGGGTGGTCGGCCCTTCCACCGGAGGCAGGTCCGGTGGCGGATGAAGTGCCGCCCCACCGGGCGGCCCGAGGCGACGGGTTCCGCGACGCCATCCGGTCTTCCCGGCGACGCCGCAGAATCCTACCCCCGGGTCAACGTGCGATCGCCAACGGAAGTGCTCCCGGGCCGCACAGTTTGCCGCGTCGGCGACGGTTTGGGAGGGTGGCGCGGATGGGAGGGCGCGCGGCCGGATGGACACCGAAGAAAAAACGACTTTCCGCTGAAGTTTTCCCCGGGTGAGCCGTCGGACACCCTGCTGCTACACTTCCGCGTCCTCGCCAGGCCCCGCCCCGCTGCCCCGGTTCGTCCTGCCGTGAAGCTTCTCCCCATTCTCGCCGCCGGCGACGTCGCCGCCACCCCGGGCGGCGGCACGATCCAACTGGCCCACTGGATCGCCTTCGCCGTCATGGTGGCGATCCTGCTGACGCTCGATCTCACGGTCTTCCACAAGAAATCCCACGAGCCCTCGCTGCGCGAGAGTGCCTTCTGGACGTGCTTCTGGGCCGGCCTGGCGCTGTCGTTCAACCTGCTCGTCTGGTGGTGGCTCGGCGCCCAGCCCGCCATCGAGTTCCTCACCGGCTACCTCGTCGAATGGTCGTTGTCGATGGACAACGTCTTCGTGTTCGCGGTGGTGTTCGGCTACTTCGGCGTGCCGCTGAAATACCAATACCGCGTGCTCTTCTGGGGGATCCTCGGTGCGGTGCTCATGCGGCTGTCGTTCGTCCTGCTCGGTGCCGAGTTGGTGGAGCGGTACAAGTGGGTGTTGTGGCTGTTCGGCGGTTTCCTCGTCTACACCGGCATCAAGCTCGCGTGGGGGAACGACGATCACGAACCGGGTGACAATTGGTTGATCCGCACCGTGCGACGGGTGGTGCCGGTGGCCAGCCAGCCCGCGGGAGACAAATTTTTCGTCCGCGAGACGGGGCGGCTGATGGCGACGCCCCTGTTTCTCGTGCTGCTGGTGGTCGAGAGCACCGACGTCCTGTTCGCGGTCGACAGTGTGCCGGCGATCCTCGGGGTCGTCTCTCCGGGGACACCCCACATGCGATTCATCGCCTTCACGTCGAACGTGTTCGCGATCCTCGGCCTCCGCGCGCTCTACTTCCTGCTCGCCGGCGTGATGGACCTGTTCCGATTCCTCAACTACGGCCTGTCGGCGGTCCTGATCTTCGTCGGCGGGAAGATGATCGCCGAGGCGGCGCGGCACAACGAGTGGCTCTCCGGCATCGGGGGATGGGACGCCCATGCCAAGGGGCACCTCGTCCATCCGGCGGTATCGCTGGCGGTGATCGTCGGCCTCATCGGGGCGAGTGTCGCGGCGTCGCTGATGTATCCGGACCGGAGCGGGCCGGCCATGGCCGAACGCGAGCACGACGACGTCGAGGCCGTCTGAAAAGCGCCGGCGCCCAGGTCGGGGTAGACTCCCCGCGGCGGGCGTCGCACCGCATCGCCAACCGGGGGACGTGACGATGCAACCTCGTCGCCATGGCCACGATCGGCCACCGCTCCGCGCCGTCGAGCGTTGCACCGCGGGCCCGACGCATGGTGCCCCACCCCGTCGATCGGTCGTCCGCGCCGGTTTGATCGGCCTGGGGGCCTTGTCACTCGACAGCCTGTTGGCAGCCCGCGCCGCCGCCGGGCACGACCGCCGGCGTGCCGTGATCTCGATTTTTCTCTCCGGCGGGCTCGCCCAGCACGAGTCGTTCGATCCCAAGCCCGACGCGCCGGTGGAGATGCGCGGCGAGTTCGCCACGATCCCGACACGCACCCCGGGCGTCGTCGTCGGCGAACACCTGCCGCTGCTCGCCGACCGCAGCGAGAGCTGGGCGCTGTGCCGGTCGCTCACCCACGCCTCGAACGATCACTCCGCCGCCCATCACATCATGCTCACCGGGCGATCGGACCTGCCCCCCGGCTTCGACCCGAACGGCCCGAAGAAGTCCGATTGGCCGTCGGTGGCGGCGCTCGCCGCACGGTGGCTGCCGCCCCGCGGGCCGCTCCCGACGACCACCGTGCTGCCGGAGAAACTCGTCCACGCCACCGGCCGGACGATTCCCGGGCAATTCGGCGGGCTGCTCGGGCCGGCGGCCGATCCGTGGTTCGTCGAGTGTTCGGCCTTCAATGCGCGGGGCTACGGTGCGTATCCGGAGTTCGCCTTCCATCACCGCAACGGGCCGATCCACGGGCAGGCACCGACGTTCCGGCCGCTCAACCTCTCGATCCCGGAGCCTCTCTCCGGCACGCGCTTGCTCGATCGGGTGGCGCTCCGCGACCAGCTCGACCGACAGCGTGCCCGGCTGGCGGCGGGAGCCGATGCGGGATCGTTCGATCGTTTCCGGGGCATGGCCACCGCCCTGCTCCTCGACCCGTCGGTCGGGGGCGCGTTCGACATCGGCCGTGCCGACCCGCGCCTCGTCGATCGCTACGGCGCCAACTCCTTCGGCTGGTCGCTGTTGCTCGCGGCGCGTCTCGTCGAGGCGGGAGTGGGCTTGGTACAGGTGAACCTCGGCAACAACGAGACGTGGGACACGCACGAGGCCGCCTGGACCAACCTGCGCCGCTTTCTCCTGCCGCCGCTCGATCGCGCGCTGGCGGCGCTGCTCGACGACCTGCGCGCGCGCGGGCTTTTCGACGACACGATGGTGGTGATGGCCGGGGAGTTCGGCCGCGCGCCGCGGATCACGACGATCCCCGGGGCACGCGAGCCGGGACGCGACCATTGGGGGCGCGTCCAGAGCGTGTTCCTCGCCGGCGGCGGGGTGCGCGGCGGCACGGTGGTGGGCCGCTCCGACCGGCTCGGCGGGGAGCCGGACGACGCCGCGCAACGTCCCGAGGACCTGGCGGCGACGCTCTATACCGCGCTTGGCATCCCCCTCGACGGCGTTTGGCACGACGAATCGGGCCGGCCCTTTCCGGTATGCACCGGGCGGGTGATTCCCGGGCTGGGTCTCTGACGCGCCGTCGTCCCCCGCGCGCCGGGCGTGCTTGCCGGTGCGGCCGGCGTGGTGTCAATTCAGCGCGTCACGCGCCTCCCCGGGAGCGAATCGATGGCCGCCGACCAAGCCGCACCCTCGCGCGAGGTGGAGCGGCTCGCCGACCTCTCGCCGCAGCAGTGGAAAAGCGGCATCGCCGCCTGGCTCGGCTGGCTGTTCGACGGCCTCGACATGCACCTCTACACGCTCGTCGCCACGCCGTTCGTGGCCGAGCTGCTCGGCGGTCTCGACCAGCGCGACGCGGCGGTGGGCCGCACCGGATCGATCATCCAGGCCGGATTCCTCGTCGGCTGGGCGCTCGGCGGTGGCTTCTTCGGACGGGTGGGCGACCGTATCGGGCGAACGCGGGCGCTCAACCTGACGATCCTCACCTACGCGCTGTTCACCGGCCTCTCGTTCTTCGCCCAGACCTGGTGGCAGCTGCTCGTCTGCCGCTTCCTGGCGGCGCTCGGCATCGGCGGCGAGTGGGCGGTGGGGGCGGCGCTGATCTCCGAGACGTGGCCGCGCCGCTGGCGCCCGTGGCTGGCGGCGGTGCTCCAGTCGGCGGTCAACGTCGGAGTGGTGCTGGCGATGGTGGCGGGCATCCTGCTGGCGGCGTTTCCGCCGCGGACGGTATTTCTCGTCGGCGTCCTCCCGGCGTTCCTCGTCGTCTGGATCCGGCGCGCGGTACCCGAGCCGGAGGAGTGGCATGCCGCCCGCACGCACGCTGCGGAGGCCGCGCCGGGAGTGGTCGACCTGTTCCACGGTGCGGTGGCGCGGACGACGGTCCTGACGATCCTCGTCTGCAGCCTGTCGCTCACCGCCCACTGGGCATTCATGTACTGGTACCTCCAGCATCTTCGCAATCTTCCCGATCTCGCCACGTGGACCGACGCGGCGAAGACGAGTTATGCGAGCCGCGCGATGATCGTGGTGATGGTGGCGTCGATCGTCGGCAACTTCGTCGCCGCCGGTATCGCGCGGCGCTTCGGCTACCGCCGCGCCATCGCGCTGCTCTGCGTGGCGTACTGCGTTGCGATGCTCAGGGCGTACTGGAGCCCGCGGCCCCACGCCGAACTGTTCGAATGCCTCGGGGCGATCGGTGTCTGCCAGGGGGTGTTCGGTCTGTTCACGATGTACCTGCCCCCGCTGTTTCCCACGTTGCTGCGCACCACCGGCGCCGGCTTTTGCTACAACATCGGCCGACTCGTCGCGGCCGCGGGCACGGTGATCTTCGGGTTGTTTTCCCAGGTCGGCGACCACCGTCTGGCGCTGGCGAGCGCCGCCTGGCTCTTCTTGCCGGCGGCCGCGGTCGCCTGGTTGTTGCCCGAACCGCCCGACGAGCCGACGCCGGGTTCCGTCCGCTGACGCCGCCGCGCCGCTTCCCTTCACGAGGTTCGCTTCCATGCCCGTCCACCACGTTCGCCCCGTGCCCCACGCCGCCCTCCTCCTCTGGTGCTCCATCGCCATGCACGCCCCCGCGCAGCCGCCGTCCGCCAACGCCCTGACCGCGCCCTGGAGTGGACCCTACGGCGGGGTGCCCCCCTTCGATCGAGTCCGAACCGCCGACTTCGAGCCGGCTCTCGACGCGGCGATGGCGGAGCAACTCGAGGCCATCGACCGGATCACCGCGGTGGCCGCGCCGCCGACCTTCGAGAACACGATCGCGGCGCTCGAGCGGGCCGCCCGGCCGATGGAGCGGGTGCAGGCGGTCTACGGGGTGCACACCGGCTGCCTGAGCGACGATGCCCTCCGTGCCGTGGAGCGGACGATGGCGCCGAAGCTCGCCGCATTCGCCGACCGGATCGCGCAGGACGAGCGGCTGTTCGCCAGGATCGCCGCGGTCTACGAGTCGCGCGAGCGATCGGGGCTCACCCCGGAGCAACAGCGGCTCGCCTGGCTCACCTATACCGATTTCATCCGTGCCGGCGCGCGGCTCGATGCCGCCGCGAAACGTGAGCTCTCCGCGATCAACCAGAAGCTCGCCGAACGCTCCACCCGGTTCGCGCAGAACCTGCTTGCCGACGAGACGGACCAGGCGGTGGTGCTCGACGCCGAAGCCGATACCGACGGGTTGCCGGCCGACGTCAAGGCTGCGGCGGCCGCCGCAGCGACCGCCCGGGGCGCGCCGGGGCGCTGGGCGATCCAGAACACGCGATCGAGCGTCGAGCCCTTTCTCACCTACGCCACCCGTCGCGACCTCCGCGAGAAGGTGTGGCGGATGTTCGTCGACCGGGGCGACGGCGGCGGGCCGACCGACAACAACGCCCTGATCGCCGAGATCCTCGCGTTACGGGCACGCCGCGCCCGGTTGCTCGGCTACCCCACCCATGCCCACTGGCGGGTCGAACACGCCATGGCGAAGACGCCGGAACGTGCACTCGAGTTGATGGAGGCGGTGTGGCGGCCGGCGGTCACGCGGGCCCGTGAAGAGGTGGCCGACATGCAGGCGGCCGCCGACCGCGACGGGGCGGGCATCACGATCGAGCCGTGGGACTACCGCTACTACGCCGAGAGGGTCCGCGCCGCCAAGTACGACCTCGACGAGAGCGAGATCGTCCCCTATCTGCAGCTCGAAAAGCTTCGCGAAGGGATGTTCTTCATGGCGCGGGAGCTGTTCGGCTTCGGCTTCAAACCGCTCGAGCCGGGCGCGGTACCGGTCTACCACCCCGACGTGCGCGTGTGGGAGGTGGTCGATCCCGTCGGTGGGCACGTCGGCCTCTGGTACTTCGACCCCTATGCGCGGACCGGCAAGCGCTCGGGAGCGTGGATGAGCGCCTACCGTGCCCAGGAGGCGTTCGACGGTCCGGTGACGACGATCGTCTCCAACAACTGCAATTTCGTGAAGGGCCAGCCCGGCGAGCCGGTGCTCGTCAGCTGGGACGACGCCACGACGCTGTTCCACGAGTTCGGCCACGCGCTCCACGGTCTCTGCTCGGCGGTGAATTATCCGTCGCTCGCCGGCACCGCCGTCGCCCGCGACTACGTGGAGTTCCCGTCGCAGGTGCTCGAGCATTGGCTCTCGACGCCGGAAATCCTCGACCGCTATGCGCTCCATCACCGCACCGGCGCGCCGATCCCGCGGGCCCTGGTGGAGCGCATCGAACGTGCCAAGACGTTCAACGAGGGCTTCCGGACGGTCGAGTTTCTCGCCAGCGCGCTGATCGACATGAAACTCCACCTTGCGGGCGACACCCCGATCGACCCCGATCGCTTCGAACGAGAGACGCTCGCGGCACTGGGCATGCCGCGCGAGATCGTGATGCGCCACCGCACCCCGCAATTTGCCCACGTCTTCGGTGGTGACGGCTATTCGGCCGCCTACTACAGCTACCTGTGGGCCGACACGCTCACCGCCGACGCCTGGGAGGCGTTCACGGAGGCGGGTGGGCCCTGGGACAAGGCGGTGGCGAAGCGGCTTCGCGATCACGTCTTCTCGGTCGGCAATACGGTCGATCCCGCCGACGGCTACCGCGCGTTCCGCGGACGCGATGCGGGCATCGGCGCCCTGATGCGCAAGCGTGGCTTCGCGAAGAACTGATTTCGCTTCAGCCGCCGCCCAGCCAGGCACCCGCGTCGGCGTCGGAGGGCATCCGCCAGTCGCCGCGGGGCGAGAGGCTCACCGAGCCCACCTTCGGTCCGTCGGGCAGCGCCGATCGCTTGAACTGGTGCGCGAAGAAACGGCGGAGGAACGTGACCAGCGTCCGCTCCCGCACCGCGCGGGGATAGGGGCGCGAGAAATCGGCGTGATCGGACAAAAAGAGGATTTTCTCGGGGCCGAAGCCGCAGCGGACGAAGCCCCACAGGAAGAAGTCGTGGAGTTCGTAGGGGCCGAGGTAGTCCTCGGTCGCCTGGGCGATGCCGCCATCCTCCGCCCGCGGCAGCAATTCCGGCGAGATCGTCGTCGCGGCGACGTCGCGGAGCACCTGCTCGAGGGGGGTGCCGGCGTGCTCCGTGGCGGCGACGTGCTCGACGAGAAAACGGACCAGCGACTTCGGCACTCCGGCGTTGACGCCATACATGCTGAGGTGATCGCCGCCGTACGTGCACCACCCGAGCGCGAGTTCGGAGAGATCGCCGGTGCCGATCACGAAGCCCTGGCTCATCAGCAGCAAGGTGCGCTGCCGCGCCTGGACGTTCTCGAAGACGAGGTCATGGCGGGCGTCGGCCGGCAGCCGTGCCAGCCGGCCCTCGAACGCGGCGATGTCGAGATCGGCCGGGTCGATCCCGAACGGCCGATGGCCGAGGCTGCGGAAGGTTGCCAGACAGAGCGGCCGAATGTCGATTTCCGAGGCGGTCACCCCGAGGGCGGCCATCAGCTTTCGGGCATTGCCGCTGGTGCGGGCGGTGGTGCCGAAGCCGGGAAGGGCGAGACCGTGGATGCCGGCAGGCGGCCGACCGGCGGCGGCGAACGTCTTCGCGGCGACGAGGAGGGCGAGCGTCGAATCGAGCCCACCCGAGACACCCAGGTGCACCGCCGGCCAGCCGAGATGCTCGAGCCTCCGCGCGAGCCCGGCGCATTGGATGCCGAACACCTCGGCACAGCGCGCGGCGAGCGTGGCCGGTTCCCGGGGCACGAATGGCCGCCCGTCGACCGGTCGCTCGAGCCCCGCGAGATCGGCGGCCGGCGCCGCCAGCGCGACGGTGCGGAACCGACGTGACGCGGTCCGCGCCGCCTCGCCGAAGCTCGATATGGAGCGTCGCTCGGTGTCGAGGCGCTCGAGATCCACGTCAACGCGCACGTGCCAGCCGCCGCGCGCGGGAGTGTCGGCCAGACCGACGCGGGGGCTCTCGACGAGGATCCGTCCATTCTCGGCGACCAGGCAGTGACCGCCGAAGACGAGATCGGTCGTCGACTCGTCGGGTCCGGCCGCCGCGTAGGCATATGCGGCGACGCAGCGCGCCGACTGGTTGGCCACGAGGGCACGCCGGTAGTCGTGTTTGGCGACGGTCTCGTTGGAGGCGGAAAGATTGAGCAGCACGTTGGCGCCCGCGAGGGCGGCGTGGCTGCTCGGCGGGATCGGCAGCCAGAGGTCCTCGCAGATCTCCAGCGCGATCGCCATCGGCCCCGCCGTGAACACCAGGTCGGTGCCGAACGGCACTCGCTGCCCCGCGAGAATGATCTCCGCCGGCATGGCTTCGCCAGCGCCGCGAAACCAGCGCGACTCGTAGAACTCACCGTAGGTCGGGATCGCGGTCTTGGGCACGACGCCGCGGACGGCGCCCGCCTGGAGCAGGACGGCGGCATTGAACCGTTCCGGACCCACTGCCAGCGGCATGCCGACCACCACGATGTGCGCCGTCCCCCTCGTCGCCGCGCAGACCGTGAGCAGTGCATCGAGGGCGGCGTCGAGCAGGCGCTGGTGGCGAAACAGGTCCCCGCAGGTGTAGCCGGTCAGGCACAGTTCGGGAAACACCACGACGTCGGCGTCGCCCACCTGCCGCACCTGCGACACGATCGCCGTCGCGTTCCGCGCCGGATCGGCGACGTGCACCGGCGGCGAGCAAACGGCGATACGATGGAATCCGTGGCGCGGCATCGGTCGGGCTCGAAGCGGACGAGTGGGAACGCGATCGGCGTGGGGACGACGGACACCCAGTATGGCATGGGCTCCACCGTCTCGGGGGGCGGGAACGGTCGTCGCTTCACGGCGATCAGGCAGTCGTCGTGCCGGCGAACAGGCCAGGGCACCCATGACGGGGCATGAGTTGGCACATCACTCGAGACGTGATGACGACGGACGGAAGCCCCGAACCACACAGGTTTTCTCTCTGATGGAGAAACCGACTGCGATCAATTCATTGGCGATGACACCGCTTGTCTGGAGCCTGAAGACCGCATCCCTGAAGAGTGGCCCACCGCAACGAGGGTTCGACACCGCAAGCGAAGAAGAGGCTCCGGTCGGAGTCGAACCGACGATGGCGGATTTGCAATCCGCTGCCTTAGCCACTTGGCTACGGAGCCTTCGCGGGGCCGAACGCCCCACCAGCGACACGCTACGGCAATCCGGGAGGATTGGTCAAGCAATGACGACCGTGGCGATCGACCCTGTGGATCCGGTGAAACCGGTCCCGACGGAGGAATCGGCAGCAGGCCGGGCGGATCTTCAACCGGTTCCCCGGCGTGCGACGGTTTGGTGAACGCCCCTGCCGGCTCGCGGGCCCGAGGCGGGCCGAGCCGGCCGGCGGACCGACGGGCGAGCGAGCCTGCCGCCGGTTTGGCAGGGGCGCGGCGGCACCGATATAGTCGCCGCGGTCAACGCGTCCGCCGTTCAGGCATGGTGGACCACACCCCGCGGAGAACCCCCCGATGAGTCCCCAGGCATCCTGCGACTTCGGTCTCATCGGCCTGGCGGTGATGGGGGAAAACCTGGCGCTCAACGTCGCCAGCCGTGGCTTTTCGATCGCCGTCTACAACCGCACCGCCAGTGTCACCGACGCGTTTACGGCGGGGCGTGGCCGGCAGCCACACGTCGTCGGGTGCCACACGCTCGAGCAGCTCGTCGCGGCGCTCAGGCCACCGCGCAAGGTGATGATGATGGTGAAGGCGGGACCGGCGGTGGACGAATTGATCCGCACACTCACCCCCCTGCTCTCCCCCGGCGACATCCTCATCGATGGCGGCAACACCTACCCCGCCGATACCGAGCGGCGCACACGGGAGGTCGAGACGACCGGGTTGCTCTACGTGGGCACCGGTGTCTCCGGGGGCGAGGAGGGAGCCCTCAAGGGGCCGAGCCTGATGCCATCGGGATCCGCCGCGGCATGGCCGGCGATCCGGCCGATCTTCCAGGCGATCGCCGCCAAGGTGGGGCCGGCCGGCGACATTCCCTGCTGCGACTGGATCGGTCCACGGGGTGCCGGCCATTACGTAAAGATGGTCCACAACGGGATCGAATATGGCGACATGCAGTTGATCTGCGAGGCGTATGCGCTCCTGACGCACGTCGGTGGCTTGTCGAACGACGAGCTCGCCGCGGTATTCGCCGAGTGGAACAAAGGAGACCTCGACAGCTATCTGATCGAGATCACCCGGGACATCCTCACCGTCAAGGACCCCGACAGCGGTGACTTCATCGTCGACCGCATCCTCGATGCCGCCGGTGCCAAAGGGACCGGCAAGTGGATGAGCCAGCTGGCCCTCGACCTCGGCGTGCCCAGTACCCTCGTCACCGAGGCGGTGTACGCCCGCTGCCTGTCGGCGATGAAGGCCGCCCGCGTCCGGGCGGCCGGCGTGCTCGTCGGTCCGGCCGCCGTCGCGGGGGGCGGCGGTGAGCGCGCCACGTTCGTCGAGAACGTCCGGCAGGCGCTCTACGCCTCGAAGATCGCCAGCTACGCGCAGGGCTTCGTCCAACTTGCCGCCGCGGCCAGGGAATACGATTGGCCGCTCGACTACCGCTCGATCGCGATGTTGTGGCGCGGGGGCTGCATCATCCGGGCGCGGTTCTTGGAGAGAATCGCCGAGGCGTTCGCGGCCGAACCGACCATCGAGAACCTGATGGTAACGCCCTATTTCCGCGAGGCGCTCGCCCGGGCCCAGTCGGGGTGGCGGCAGGTGGTGACGACCGCCGCGACGCACGGGGTGCCGGTGCCGGCGTTCATGGCGGCGCTCGCCTACTACGATGGCTATCGCAGCGCCCGGTTGCCGGCGAATCTACTCCAGGCCCAGCGCGACTATTTCGGCGCCCACACCTACCAGCGCGTCGATCGGCCCGGCACGTTTCACACCGAATGGCTCGATCTCCGCCGAGCGGTGCCCACCTCGGGAAAGGGATGAATGAGCGGGTATCTCGACAGGCTGTTCGGACTCGCGGGACGCACCGCGGTGGTCGTCGGTGGCACCGGGGTGCTGGGGGGGGCGTTGGCCGAGGGCCTCGCCGCGGCGGGAGCCTTCGTCGTCGTGGCCGGCCGGGGGGCCGACCGCGGCGCGGCGCGTGTCGATGCGATCCGCGCGGCCGGTGGGCGGGCCACGTTCCTGCCGGTCGAGGCGACCGAGCGTGCCAGTGTCACGGCGTTGCTGGCGGCGACGCTCGCCGAGACGGGCCGTGTCGACATCCTCGTCAACTGTGCCGGGGTCAACTCCGCGGTCCCGTATTTCGAGATCCCTGACGACGATTATGACCGGGTCCTCGACACCAATCTGAAGAGCACCCACATCGGCTGCCAGGTGTTCGGGGCCCAGATGGCGGCCGGTGGCGGCGGTGCGATTCTCAACATCGGCAGCGTCTCCGCGGACAAGCCGCTGTCGAAGGTGTTCATCTATTCGGCGTCGAAGGCCGCGGTGGTCAACTACACCCGCAACGTTGCCCGCGAGCTCGCCCCCAGGGGCGTGCGCGTCAACGTGCTATGCCCCGGATTCTTCCCCGCCGAGCAGAACCGCAGGATCCTCTCACCGGAGCGCACCGCCGCGATCATGGGCCAGACGCCGATGAACCGCTTCGGCTCCCCCGCGGAGCTTGTCGGTGCCGCGCTGCTGCTGTGCGCACCGGAGGCGGGAAGTTTCATCACCGGCGCGGCGCTGTACGTCGATGGCGGCTTCACCGGCATGCGTCTCTGACCGACCTTCGACCGAGGCCGGCCGCCGAGCCGGGCGCGCATGTCGCACACGATCGTCATCTTCGGCGCGTCCGGCGATCTCACCGCCCGCAAGCTCGTCCCCGCCCTCTACCGGCTTGCCCGGTCGGGGGATCTGCCCCCCGCGACGCGCATCGTCGGCTTCTCGCGCTCCCCCATGACCGACGAAGCGTGGCGCGTCGCACTCCTCGAGTCGACGCGACGCCATGCCGACGACTTCGACGTCGCCGCGTGGCACTCGTTCGCGACGTCGATCCACTACCACCAGGGGGACGTGGCCAGCCGCGACGATTTGGTGCGGCTCAAACAGCGACTCGAGGAGTTGGAACTCGGCGTGGACGCGACGCGCGTTTATTACCTCGCGACCGCGCCGCAGCTGTACGAGCCGGTGGTCGGCGTGCTCGGGGCCCTGGGGATGGCGGCCGAAACCCGCGGAGCGCGGCGGATCGTCGTCGAAAAACCGTTCGGAACCGATCTCGTCAGCGCGCGGCAGCTCAACGCGCGGCTCCATGCGGTGTTCGCGGAGAGTCAGGTTTATCGCATCGACCACTATCTCGGGAAGGAGTCGGTGCAGAACATCCTCGCGCTGCGGTTCGCGAACACCATCTTCGAGCCGGTGTGGAACCGACGCTACGTCGATCACGTGCAGATCACGGTCGCCGAGGAGGTGCCGATCGGTCGCCGCGGCGGCTACTACGACTCGGCCGGCATCCTCCGTGACATGTTTCAGAACCACCTTCTCCAGCTGTTGATGGTGACGGCGATGGAGGCTCCGGTGCGGTTTCACGCCACCGCCGTCCGCGACGAGAAGGTGAAGGTGCTCGAGGCGATCCGGCCGCTCGAACTCGCCGAAGTGGCCGCGGCCGGGGTGCGCGGCCAGTACGACGGCTATCTGGCCGAGCCGGGCGTGGCGGCGGGCAGCCGCACCGCCACGTTCGGCGCACTGCGGCTGGAGATCGACAACTGGCGTTGGCAGGGAGTGCCGTTCTACCTGCGGAGCGGCAAATGCATGTCGTGCCGGACGACACAGATCGTCATCGGCTTCCGTCAACCGCCGCTGGAGTTGTTCGCACCGGCTCCGCGGCGGGTCCCCCGCGAGGCCAACCGCCTGGTGATCCAGATCCAGCCCGCGGAAGGCATTCAACTCCATTTCCACACCAAGGTGCCGGGCGAGGGCATGTTGCTGCGACTCACCGACCTGGCATTCAGTTATTCACGGGAATTCGCCGGCCGTCTGCCCGAGGCCTACGAACCGCTGCTGCTCGACGTCCTCACCGGCGACGCGAGCCTGTTCGCCCGCGCCGACGAGGTGGAGAAGTCGTGGGAGATCATCGACCCGTTCGTCCGCGCCTGGAATTCGGTCGACATGCCCCCGATCGACCGCTACGAGCGGGGCCAGTGGGGGCCGCAGGCGAGCGTCGACTGGATGGCGGCCCAGGGGCGGACCTGGTTCGACCTCTGCCCGGTGCTCACGTGAGCGATTCTTCGAACCGAGGCGGCGTGGCGAGCGCCGGAGAGCGGCCCGTGGTGGCACCCGCCATCGGGCCGGTGAGACTCGGCTCGCCGCTCCTCCAGGCCGCCCTCTCCGGATACAGCGACCGGGCCATGCGCCTGCTGGCCCGCCGCCATGGGGCGGCGTACGCGTTGTGCGAGGTGCTCCTCGACCAGTTCGTCCTCATCGCGGGGCGGCATCCGCGCAACAAGGCCCGCCTTGCGGTGTCCGACGAGGAGCATCCGGTCGGCGGCCAGTTGATGGGAGCCGACCCGGAGCAATTCGCCCCGGCGGCGCGGCGGTTGGTCGAGGCGGGATTCGACGTGATCGACGTCAACTTCGGCTGCCCGGTGAAGAAGGTGTTGGGCCGCTGCCGCGGCGGTTATCTCCTCGGCGTGCCGGAGACCGCGCTCGATATCGTCGCCCGGGTCCGCGACGCGGTGCCGCCGTCGGTCCCGGTGACGCTGAAGATGCGCCGCGGCATCGACGACTCGTCCGAAAGCGTCGATCGCTTCTGGCAGATCTTCGACGGCGCCTTCGACCGCGGGGTCGCGGCGATCACCGTCCACGGCCGGACGGTCCGCCAAAAGTACGTCGGCCCGAGTGATTGGTCGTTTCTCGCGCGCGTGAAGCGGCACGCCGGCACCCGCGTCGTGTTCGGTTCGGGCGATCTGTTCTCGGCCACGGCCTGCGTGGCCATGCTCGCCACCACCGGCGTCGATGGCGTGAGCATCGCGCGGGGCGCGATCGGCAACCCGTGGATCTTCGCCCAAACGGCCGCGCTGCTCGCCGGCGGACCTCCCCTGCCCCCGCCGACGGTCCTCCAGCAGGCCGACGTGCTGCGGGAGCATTGGGCGCTCGCGGTCGATCTCCATGGCGAGCAGCTCGCCGGCCGGTCGATGCGAAAGTTCGCCATCAAGTACGCCCGGCTCCATCCGCACTCCCTCCCGGTGCGCGACGCGTTCGTGGCGGTGAAGGTCAACGCCGATTGGGAGCGGGTGCTGGAACGTTTCTACGCGGTCGACGGCCCCGGGCGCGATCCGTCGGCCGAGATCGACGAGACGGCCGCGTGCGGCGAAGATGCCGACGATCCGTCCACGGTCTGAACGGCGCCGTTCCCGGTCCGCGGCGTGCGGCACGTGTCAGGTGGACGAGGCCGCGCCGAGCTCCGCACGGACGGCCGGGTCGGGCTCGCGTGCGAGCCGGGACTGCAGGGCGGTCGATGCGTCGGTGGCTCCGGCGGCATGCCAGCGCCCCAAAGCCCAGGCCGACGCGGCCCGCACCAGCGGTGACGCGTCGTCGAGGGACGCGGTCAGGGCGGCGACGACCGCCGCGGCGAGCGGCGACTGCGGCGCCGCGAGGTTGCCCAGGGCGATCGCCGCGGAACGCAGCAGACCGGTGCGTTTGGCGCGGAGCAGCGGCGAACCGCGGAAGCGGCTGCGGAACCCTTCCTCGTCGAGCCGCAGCATGGCGACGAGGTCGATGGTCGGCTCACCATCGCGCGGTTGGAACGCCGGTTCGGCACTGCCCGGGGCGAGCCGATTCCACGGACAGACGCGCTGGCACTCGTCACACCCGAAGACCCAGTCTCCCATCCCGGATCGCAGTTCGGCCGGCACCATGCCCCGCTCCTCGATCGACAGCGCGCTGATGCACCGCGCGGCATCGAGCACGCGCGGGGCGACGAACGCTCCGGTCGGGCAGGCATCGAGACACGCGGTGCAGGTACCGCAGTGATCGACGAGCACGGGGTCGTCGGTGGGTAGCGTGGCGGTGGTGAGCAAGGCGGTGAGGAGGAAGTGGCTTCCCGCGCGGGGATCGATGAGCATCGTGTTCTTTCCGAACCAACCCAAGCCCGCGAGCCAAGCGTATTCGCGCTCCGCCAGTGGTGCCGAGTCGACGACACCGCGCGTCCGGCAGCCGGGGAGTTGGGTCTCGACCCACTCGGCGAGGGTGTTGACGCGTCGCCGGAGCAGACGGTGGTAGTCGTCCCCCCAGGCGAAACTCGCCACGCGGCCCCGGCCGGGCGGCGCCGGCGGCGCGGCGGCGGGATGGTCGGTCGCGAGCATGATCACGCTGCGGACACCCGGCAGCAGCGCGGCGACCTGCCGCCGGAGCGGCTCGTGCCGCTCGAGCCAGCGCTGGACCGGGCCGCCGAGACCGGCCGCGAGCCACGCTCGGAAGCGCTCGTGGACGCGCGGGTCGCGCCCGTCGGCGGCGGCGATTCCGAGGCGGGCGAAGCCCAACTCCGCGGCGCGGGTGCGCAGCGCGGCAAGCAGGTCCCCGTTCCCCCGGGGGAACGGGACGAAGGCGGGCTCGGCGTCGGTCGCAACGCCCCCGGGAGGCGACGGTTCGGCCATCGGTTTCGGCAGGTTGGGTTGGAAGGGCAACCGGGAACCTCGCCGGGGGGCGAGGGTGTGGAACTGATCTGGACCCGGGAGGGGCGAACGCTATTCTCCCCCCCGCGCCGTCGTTTCCAAAACCAGCCGCGGAGAGCCAATCGTGCCGTACCCGATCTCCATCCGCACTCCGCCCTGCGATCGCGGGCCGGCGGCCGGATCGCCGGGCCACGGCCTTCCCCGCGCGCACCGACCCTATGTTTGCCTCGTCGTCGCGGCGCTGCTCGGTCTGCTGCTGGTGGTGGTGGCGGGTTGCCAGACGCCGCCTCAGGGCGCGGCGCCCGCCTACGGCGCCTATCCCGCCACGGTGCCCCCGCCGGGCACCGGCATGATCCACCAGGCGGCCCCGTACGGCGGCTATGTGAGCACGCCCCAGGGCGCCGCCTATCCGCCCGCCGCCCCGGTGATGCCCGGTCCGACTGCCTCGTCCTGGCCGGCGGCGACCACTCCCGCGCCGGCGCTCACGCAGGCCCCCGCCGCCGCGCCGGCCAACAGCTGGACCTGGGCGCAATCGAGCCAATCGTCGGTCCCCGCCAACATCCAGCAGTATCCGCAGCAATTGACCAATCAGGTCAACCAATACGGGCAGGGACTCAACCAGCAGGCGCAGCAATACGCGAACCAACTCCAGCAGCAGCCGCAGCAGTTCGCCAATCAGGCCCAGCAGTCGCTCGCCCAGCAACAGGCCCAGATCACCAACCAGTTGCAGGGCACTGCCAACCAGTACCAGCAGAGCTTCAACAACCAGCTCAACCAGCTCAACAATCAGTTCCAGCAGAACGTCCAGCAGGGGCAACAGGCCCTCAATAACCAGTTGCAGCAGGCGCTCCCGCAGGCGCCGCAGCAGCAGACGGTCAACGGCAGCTGGTGGCCGTTCAACAGCCCCGGCGGCTTGCCCCCCGCGCGCTCGACGCCGGCCGTCCCCGCCCGTTACTGAGCGCCCGCCCCGTTCGGCGCGGCATGCGTCCGGAACGCCGCCGTCCCGCCCCCGCCGTGGTATCGTGGCGGGAGCCGTCTGCCGACGGCGTCGAGGGCTGCCGCCATGCTCGACTTCCTTTCCCGGCTCGCGGTGCCGACGCGTCTGGGGATCACCGCCGCCGATTGGAAGGTGGTGGAGCGTATCGAGGCCCTCGCTACCGGCATGGAGGGGCACAGCGACGCGGCGCTCCGCCGGCTCGCGCGCTCGCTCTCCTATCGCGTGAAGGCGGGCGAGCCGGTGGAGGCGGTGCTCGTCGAGAGTTTCGCTGCCACCCGCGAGGCGTCGCGCCGGACGATCGGCCTGCGCCATTACGACGTGCAGTTGCTCGCCGGCGTGGCGCTGGTGCGCGGGGCGATCGTCGAGATGCAGACCGGCGAGGGCAAGACGCTCGTCGCCACCCTGCCGCTGGCACTCTACGCCCTGGCGGGCAAGGGTGCCCATCTGGCGACGGTGAACGACTACCTCGCGCGGCGCGACGCCGAGTGGATGGGTCCGGTATACGAAGCGCTCGGGTTGTCGGTCGGTATCGTGCAGTCGCAGATGGACTTCGACCCGCGGCGCGACGCCTATGCCAGGGACGTGACATATGGCACGGCGAAGGAGTTCGGATTCGACTTCCTCAAGGACCGTCTCATGGCCCGTGAGATCGCCGAGGGACGGGGCGACCTCGGGGCGGCGCTGGCGGGACGCGCGGGGGCGGGAGCGCCGAAGTTGCTCCAGCGGCCCTACTGGTTCGCCCTGGTGGACGAGGCCGACAACGTCCTCATCGACGAGGCGCGGACGCCACTGATCATCTCCGCCCCCCCCGGCGAGGCCCAGGCGGTGCAGCAGGAACTGTTTCGCTTCGCCGCCCGCGTCGCCGAGGAACTCGACCCGAAGGCCGACTACGAGTTCGACCCTCAGAAGAAGACCTGCGAATTGCTCGGGCCGGGACGCAGCCGGGTGCGGGCGTCCCCGCGATCGGTGCTGCTGGACTCCTTGAGCCTGCTGGCGATCTACGAGGCGGTGGAGCGCGCCGTGAAGGCGCGGGTGGCGTTCATCCGCGACCGGCAGTACGTCGTCCGCGATGGCAAGGTCGTGATCATCGACGAGTTCACCGGGCGCTCCGCCGAGGGCCGCACGTGGCGCGACGGACTTCATCAGGCGGTGGAAGCGAAGGAAGGACTGGAGGTGACCGTGCCGTCCGGGCATGCCGCCCGGATCACGATCCAGGATCTGTTCGCGCGCTGGCCGCATCTCGCGGGCATGACGGGCACGATCGCCTCGAGTGGTCGGGAGATCGGCCGTACCTATGGGGTCGCGGTGGCGACCGTGCCGACCCACCGCCCCGCGATCCGGCGCCGGCTCCCCGCCGTGGTCACCGCCGACCAGGAAGCGAAGTTCGCGCGGATCGTCGCCGAGACGGCGGAGATGCACGCCGTCGGACGGCCGGTGCTCATCGGGACACGGTCGATCGACCGTTCGGAGGAACTGTCGCGGTTGCTCACGGCCGCCGGGCTGCCGCACACCGTGCTCAACGCGCGGCAGATCGAGCGCGAGGCGGAGATCGTCGCCTCCGCCGGACAACGCGGACAGATCACCGTCTCCACCAACATGGCCGGTCGCGGCACCGATATCAAACTCGGACCGGGGGTCGCCGAGCTCGGCGGACTGCACGTGGTCTGCACGGAGCTGCACGATTCGCCGCGCATCGATCGCCAGCTCGTCGGCCGCTCGGGTCGGCAGGGTGATCCGGGGACATGGCGGCAATACGTCGCACTCGACGATGAGATCCTCGTCGCGGCCTACGGTGCGGATCGCGCCGCGCGGATCGTGGCCCGTGAACGGCGGCGGATCGACACCGCTCCGGAGCGCGTGCTCGCCGCCTTTCAGCGCGCGCAGCGCACCGTCGAGGCCCGTCATGTGCGCCAGCGGCGGGTGCTGGAGTACGTCGAGCGACAGCGCGCCGAGGCGCACATCCAGATGAGCCAGGATCCCTACCTCGACGCCGCCTCGTGAACGGCCTCTGGTGCCGCGGCGATCGCTTCCCTGCCTTCGCCAAGCTTCCCTGCCTGCCGCGCCGCCGTGGCGGGGAAGGCACTGGCGTTGACGTGGCGCACGGTCGCATGTGACTGTCCGCCGCCCCACCGGCAGGCGCCGTTCCCGGCATTCCGCAGAGGTATCGATGTGACCCACAACCCGTGCCTTCGCGCGCGGGCGATTGCCTGCGCGGCCCTCGGATGGTGGCTGGTACAGGCCGTGCCGCGGTATGGCCGTGCCGACGAGGCCGGCGCCGGGGCGCCCCTGGAAAGCCTGCCCGCCGCGGCCGCGGGAGACTCGTCGAACGCGGGCAGCGCCGGCCCGGGCAGCGCCGCCCCCGATGTTTCCGGCGCGGATCCCGCCGTCCGTCCCGAGACGCCGGCGCCGGCCGACCGCCCCGATGGCGTGGCCGGCGCCGCGGCGCCGCCGTCGGAGGAATCGCACGAGCCACCGGTGGCAGTGCCCTCTCCCCCCGCGTGGGCACCGCGCCGGTCAGCCGATGGCACCGTGTCGGTGATGGTGGCTCCGCAGCCGGCTCCTCCCGCGACGATCGCGCCGCCGGGCGCGGCCAGCGCCGCCGCCGAGTTGGCGGGCACGCTGCTCGCCGATGCGGGCCCCGCCGACGTCGACTTGGCCGGCGGACGGCCGCTGACGCTCATCGAGGCGCTCGAGCGCCCCGGCGACCGTGCCCGACGGCTCTGGATCGCACAGGCCTACTGGAAGGCGTCCGCGGCGCTGGCGACGGTACGGTCGCAGGCCGACGCCGTGGCCCGGATCGAAGGCGTCGCCCCCGGGGGGGCCGCGCGCGATCGGGATGCCGTCGACACGGCGCTTGCCGGCGCGCGGGCCGATCTGGAGGATGCCCGCGCGGAACTGGCCGCGGCGCGGCAGGAACTCGCCGATCTCGCGCTCTTGTCACCCGGTGAGCCCCTCCCCTGGCCCGCCGACGTGCCGCTCGTGGTCCCGTACCAGACCCACTTCGCGGTGATCTTCGCCTCCCGACCCAGCACGGGGCGGGTTCGTGCCGTCGACCGGATGCTGCCGCACCGCCATGCAGCCCTCGAGGCACGCGCGGCGGCGGCGCTCGCCTGTCGCCGGGCGACGATCGCGGCCGACGAGGATCACGCGCGTGGAGCCTGTCCGGTGGAGGCGGTGCTCTCGTCCCACGAGACGCTCGCCCGTGTGGAGCGGCAGTGGTCTGCCGATGTCCGCGTTTACAACACCCTGGTCGCGGAGTACGTGATGGCGGTGGCCGACGCCACGGTCCCCGACGAGGCGTTCGCGCGGATGCTCATCGGCTCGCCACTTCCCCGGCCGCTGGCGCCGGGTTTCGCGGCGGCCCCGTCGGCCGCCGGTCAGGCACAGTTCGTCGGCGGCGCGGGCGCCTGGCCGGCCGGTCAGGCGACGGTGCCGACCGCCCCGCCGCTGCTGGTCTCCCCTCCCGGGGTCGTCGTGGCGCCCGGCGTGGTCGCCCCGTCGGGACGGCGCGACTGACCGGTCTGCTTCCGCCCCGTCGGTGCGGCACCGTACGATGGGGGAATGTTGGCCGCATCCGCCCCCGTGTCTCCGCCGGTCGCGCCGCTGCGTCTGGGACCGGTCGTCGTCGATCCGCCGGTGCTGCAGGCGCCGATGGCGGGCTACACCAACTACGCGTTCCGCGAGGTGGTTCGCGGTTTCGGCGGTGCGGGGTTGCTCGCCACCGAAATGATCGCCGCGCGGAGCGCCACCTGGTTGGAGACCCATCGCGGGGAGCATCCCGACCGGCTGTGGGGAGTGCGCGACGAACCGCGGCCGCTGGCCGTGCAGATGTGGGACAACGACCCCGACAATCTCGCCGCGGTCGGGCGCCGATTGGCGCGTGACTTCCGCGTCAGCGTCGTCGACCTCAATTTCGGCTGCCCGGTCCGGCAGGTGACCGAGAAAGCCCACAGCGGCTCCTGGCTGCTGCGTGATCCCGACCGTGTCGGCGTGATCGTGCGCCGCGTCGTCGAGGCGTGCGACGGTGTGCCCGTGACCGCGAAGATCCGTCTCGGCTGTGCCGACGGGTGTCGGACGGCGATCGAGGTCGCGCAGCGCGTCGAGGAGGCCGGCGCGGCGGGACTCACCGTCCACGGCCGGGTGGCGTCGCAGTTCTTCACCGGACGCGCCGACTGGGACGCGATCGCCGCGGTGAAGCGGAGCGTCACACGGATGCCGGTCATCGGCAACGGCGACATCAGCACCGCCGCCATCGCGGTGGAGCGGCTGCGCCAGGGGGGGGTCGACGGCGTCATGGTGGCCCGCGAGGCGCTGGCCAGACCGTGGATCTTCGCCCAGATCGCCGCCCTGTTGGCGGGCCGGGAGCCCCCTCCCGACCCGTCGCTCGCCGAGCAGCGGGAGATCGTGCTCGTCCACTATCGGCTCGTCTGCGCGCGATTTGGTGTCGGGCGGGGAACCCTCCTGATGCGGAAGTTCGCCTGTTCGTACGCACAGGGCCTGCCGGGCGCCCGCGAATTCCGCGGCCGCGTCTCGCGCGTGTCGACGGCGGAAGAGTTTCTCGACGTGATGGATCGATGGTTTCCCGGCCGGAGCGCTAACCCGATTGAGGGCAATGTTTTGCGGCCGGATGGGACGATTTTCGACAATTTTTGTTGTCGCTAGTCGGCGAGTCTCTACATTGCAGCATGATGCCAGCCGACCGATTCACCGCCGACGCTCCGGTTGAACCCTCCGCGGCACGCGAGGCACGCCCCTCCGACCTGCCGCTGCTGGATGTTTTGCGGCTCGAAGGGCCGCTCGGCGTGGGTGCGATCGCCGCCCGGCTCGCGGTCACCTCCACGGCGGTCAGGCAGCGGCTCGACCGCCTGGTGCGCGACGGCCTGGTGGTGCGGTCGGGGACGCCGGCACCGCGTGGGGCCGAGCCGGCCGTCCGTCGGGGGCGTGGTCGCCCGGCCTATGTCTTCTCCCTCTCCCACAAGGGGCAGCGCATCGGGGGGGAGAACTATCGCGATCTGGCGATCGTGCTGTGGCGCGAACTCCGGGGCATCGCCGACGCCGACGTGCGGCGCGGTTTGCTCGGTCGGATCGGCTCGGCGCTGGCCGATCTCGTCCGTGCGGACGTCGCCGGGTCCACCCCCGCCGCCCGGCTCGAGGGGACGGCCGATTGGCTCCGGCGGCGCCGCGTGGCGGCCGAGTTCCGTGACGGCGAACTGCCGGTACTCGTCACCCATGGCTGTCCGTATCCCGGTCTGGCCGAATCGGACCGGGGGATCTGCGCCGCCGAGCGGATGATGATGGAGCACATCGTCGGATCGCCGATTCGCCTTTCCGAATGCCGCCTCGACGGCGGCGACTGCTGCCGCTTCGCGCTCGAGGGGCCCGCCACGGCGCAGTCCGTCGGCGTCGCCCCGGTCCGTCCGGTCTGAAGGTTCGTCGGTTTCCACCCGCGAAACACACCCACTGCCTGATCGTCCACCGGCCCGCCTCGTCGTTCCCCGTCGTCCATCGATCCGTCGTCCCGCCGTTTCCGGAGCCGTCATGACCCAGCCGTTCAACGCCACACCATCCGCCGCAGGCCGTCCGTGGATCGAGGGCCGGTTCGAGGAGAACATGGTGCTCACCACCGTCGAGCAGGCGATCAACTGGGCCCGGCAGTCGAGCATCTGGCCGATGACGTTCGGCTTGGCGTGCTGCGCCATCGAGATGATGGCGGCGGGTGCCAGCCGCTATGACCTCGATCGATTCGGCGCGGGGGCGTTTCGGGCCACGCCGCGGCAGGCGGATTTGATGATCGTGGCGGGTACCGTCACCTACAAGATGGCCAGCCGCGTCCGCCGCCTCTACAACCTCATGCCCGATCCGAAGTACGTGATCGCGATGGGCGCCTGCACGACCGGCGGCGGTCCGTATTTCAAGTGGGGCTACCATGTCGTCAAGGGCGTCGACCTGGTGGTGCCGGTCGATGTCTACGTCCCCGGCTGTCCACCGCGGCCGGAGAGCCTCCTCGAGGGGCTGATGCGGATTCAGGACAAGATCCTCGGGCAGCGGATCGCCCGTCGGCCCGAGGGTGGCAAGATGGACGACGAACTCCCCGTGCCGCACCACTCGGGCTACGTCACCTCGCCGGTGGGCGACGGCGGTTTGGTGTTCGATCATCAGAAGGTTCAGCCGTGACGGCGGCGGCAGGCGGCCGGGGGCCGCGACGGGCTTGAGCCTGAGCCGACGATACGGCCGGGTGGCGGGGCGGGTATCCGTCCGTCGGCCCGGTGGGTCGGGCGTTGCGGAGCGCCGCGAGGCGATCAAGGTTTCCAGGGGAGGTATCGATGGCAGGTTCGACGGGTCGCCCCGCTGATCGGGATCGGCTCCTGGTGCGCTCGCTTCATGTCGCGGTCGATGGCGTGGAAATCCTCCGCGGAGTCGATCTTGAGATCGGCCGTGGCGAGGTCCACGCCCTGATGGGCCCCAACGGCTCCGGCAAGAGCACGCTGGGCTACGCGATCATGGGCCATCCGTCCTACGAGATCACTTCCGGCACGATCGAAGTGGTCGACCGCGACGGGCGGCGGCACGACCTGACGTCGATGGAGCCCGACGAGCGCGCCCGCGCCGGCGTGTTCCTCGCCTTTCAGCGTCCGATGGCGATCCCCGGTGTGCGCGTCGCCGATTTTCTGCGCCACGCGGTCACCAACGTCCGCAATCCCGACCGCAAGGAAGGGCAGGAATTGATGCCGATGCGCGAGTTCCGCGGCGAACTGAAAGCCAAGATGGCGGAACTGTCGATGGACCCCGAGTTCGCCCGCCGCTACGTCAACGACGGCTTTTCAGGGGGCGAAATGAAGCGGGCGGAGATCCTCCAACTGGCGATGCTCCGCCCCCGGTTCGCGATCCTCGACGAGACCGACAGCGGTCTCGACGCCGATGCCGTGCGGCTCGCCAGCGAGAGCATCGCCCGCATCGGCGGTGCCGAGATGGGCATCCTGATCATCACCCACCATGAGCAGCTGCTGGAGCACAACGTGCCGTTGCGGACCCACGTGATGCTCGGCGGCCGGATCGTCGAGTCGGGGGGGCCGGAACTGGCGGCCGAGCTGCACAAACGGGGCTATGAGAGGATCAGAGCCGCCTATCCCGAGGCGGCAGCGGCGGAGCGGGCTCTCGGCGACGGCCGGGCGGCGTCCGGCACGGCGTCGGTGTCGGCTTGATGGTCGGCGTTGCGGTGATCGACGGGCGGCGGTGAACCTTGATCGATACGGGATGGACGGCGACCACGACCGGGAGACAGACGACCATGGGATCGGCCACCGACGAATCGGCGACGCTCGCGATCGGCGAGATCAACAAGTACGACTTCCGCACCGACGCACCTGCCGTGTTCAAGGCCCGGCGGGGGCTCGACGCCCAGATCGTCACGCAGATCTCGGAGATGAAGCGTGAACCGGCGTGGATGCGCGACTTCCGGCTCGCGGCGCTCGACATCTTCAACGCCAAGCCGATGCCCTCGTGGGGAGGGCGGATCGGCGTCGATTTCCAGGACATCTTCTACTACCTGAAGCCTGCCGAGCAGCAGGGGAAGACCTGGGAGGAGGTGCCCGACGCGATCAAACGGACGTTCGACAGGCTCGGCATTCCCGAGGCGGAGCGGAAGTTCCTCGCCGGCGTGAAGGCGCAGTTCGAGAGCGAGGTGGTGTACGGATCGCTGCAGGAGGATCTGGCGAAGAAGGGGGTGATCTTCACCGACACCGACACGGCGGTCCGCGAACACCCCGACCTGTTGCGCCGTTACTTCGGCACGATCATCCCCCCCACCGACAACAAGTTCGCCGCCCTCAATTCGGCCGTCTGGTCGGGAGGCTCGTTCATCTACGTACCCAAGGGGGTGACGATCGAGTTTCCGCTGCAAGCCTACTTTCGCATCAACGCCGAGAGCATGGGGCAGTTCGAGCGGACACTGATCATCGTCGACGAAGGGGCGCACGTGCACTACGTCGAGGGATGCACGGCGCCGATGTACTCCACGGAGAGCCTCCACTCGGCGGTCGTCGAGATCGTGGTCAAGAAGCACGGCCGCTGCCGTTACACGACGATCCAGAATTGGGCGAACAACATCTACAACCTCGTCACCAAGCGGGCGATGGCCTACGAGGGGGCGTTGATGGAATGGATCGACGGCAATCTCGGCAGCCAGCTGACGATGAAGTACCCCGCGGTCTACATGATGGAGCCCGGTGCCCGCGGCGAGATCCTCTCGATCGCCTTCGCGTCGGCTGGGCAGCACCAGGACGCCGGGGCGAAGCTCGTCCACGCCGCTCCGCACACCAGCGGGCGAATCGTATCGAAGAGCATCTCCAAGAACGGCGGCCGCGCGAGTTACCGTGGCTTGGTGCGTATCGAACCCGGCGCGAAGAAGAGCCGTTCGAGCGTCGTCTGTGACGCCCTCATCCTCGACGACAAAAGCCGCAGCGACACCTATCCCTACATCGAGGTGGAGGAGCAGGACGTGTCGATCGGCCACGAGGCGAGCGTCTCGAAAATCGGCGAAGAGCAGCTTTTCTATCTCACCAGCCGCGGGCTCAGCGAGGCGGAGGCGAGCACGATGATCGTCGGCGGGTTCATCGAGCCGCTCGTCAAGGAGCTGCCGATGGAATACGCCGTCGAAATGAACAAGCTCATTCAACTGCAGATGGAAGGCTCGGTGGGGTGACGCGATGAGCTCGGCACCGGCCAATCCCGTTCCGTCGACCGTGCAGCCGTCCGGTTTCGATCGCGACGCATTCGAGCGACTGCGCGTCTCGGAGCCGCTGCCGGAATGGGCGGACGCCCGCCGCCGCGAGGCGTTCACCGCACTGGCCGGCCTCGGCCTTCCCGATCGGCGTGCCGAACACTGGATGCGGACCGACCTGCGCTTGTTTCGGCCCGCTGCCTGGAGGCCGTCCCCGCCGGTGGCGGCCGGTGCGGCGGTGCCGGCCGGGCTTCTCGCCGATGCCATCGCCGCCGACGCAGCGGATGGCGCGGATGGCGTGGCGGGTGCCGATCTCGGCGGGGAGTCCCACCGTGGTCCGGCCGAGGAACGGCGGCTCGCCGGCCGCCTCGTGTCGCTCGACGGTCAGCCGATCCGCGCCGAACTCGACCCCGATCTGGTCCGCCGCGGGGTGCGATTCGGATGGGCGACGCAGTTGCTGCCCGAGGTCGACGCGCATGTCCGCGACCGCTGGTTCCGGGTGATCGATCCCTCCGCCGACTATTTTTCACGGCTTCACGCCGCCTTCCATCGGGCCAGCGCCCTGCTCTGGGTGCCCGACGGAGTGAGGGTCGCGGCACCGCTTCACGTGCTGGCGACGGTCGGCGCCGGCGGTGTCGATACGTCCCACGTGCTGGTCGTCCTCGGAGAGGGTGCCGAGGCGACGCTGCTCACGGAGACGGCTGGCGGCGGCCCCGCGGGCACCAGCGGAGGTCTGCACTGCGGCGGCACCGAAATCGTCGTCGGCCGCGGGGCGTCGCTGCGGATGGTGAATCTGCAGAACTGGAACACCGGGGTCTGGCATTTCGCCCGTCAGCGGGCGATCGTCGAGGAGAGCGGGAGGCTGCAGTGGACCCTGGGGGCGCTCGGGAGCCGGCTCTCCCAGGTCGCCCAGGACGTCGCACTCGAAGGTCGCCGTGCCGAAGCCCAGGTCAACGGCGTGATGTTCACCGAGGGGAAGCAGCAGCTGGTCTACAACACGCTCCAGCACCATCGCGCCGCCGCGTGCCGGAGCGACCTGCTCTACAAGGGGGCGCTGCAGGACCGCTCTCGTCTCGTCTGGCGGGGCATGATCAAGGTCGACAAGGACGCGCAGCGCACCGACGGCTACCAGCGCAACGACACCCTGATGCTCTCGCCGGAGGCCCGGTCCGACTCGATTCCGGGGCTGGAGATCGAAGCCGACGACGTGCGCTGTACCCACGGCGCGACCAGCGGCAGGGTCGACACCGATCAGATCTTCTACGCCCAGGCGCGCGGGTTGTCGGCGGACGAAGCGGCCCGCTTGGTGGTGGCGGGGTTCTTCCAGCAGGTGTTCGACAGGATCACGATACCGCCGGTCCGCGAGGCCCTGGCCGCGGCGATCGGCCGCCGGATCCGCCGCGTGTCCTGACCGACCCGCCACCGACCGGGCGGACCCGGCGCGGGGCTGGCGACGAGCCGACTTCCGAGGAGCGAGCGATGGAGGGTTTCGTCCGCGTGGCCGATGTCGGGACTCTGCCGCCCGGCGGGCGGATGCTCGTCGAGGTGGAGGGCGAGGTCGTGGCACTGTTCCACGTCGAAGGGGCCTACCATGCGATCGACGACGTGTGCACGCACGACGGTGGCACGCTCGCGGACGGGCCCCTCGCCGGTCACGTCGTCGCCTGTCCGCGGCACGGCGCCACGTTCGACGTCCGCTCTGGCGCCGCACTGTCGATGCCGGCCGTGCGCCCGACGCGATGCCACGACGTGCGGGTCATCGACGGCGGGGTATGGTTGCGGCTCCGCGACGGTACGGCCTCCGCCGCCCCCGCCGCCACGGACACGCCCGCCGCCCTGTCGGACCCCGGCCGGGGCACGGGCGGGGCTGCCGGCGGCGGCGATCGCCCCCCGTCGAACGATCGCCCCGCCGCGGACGGCATTGCCGACGGCTTGAGCGAGGATGCGGTGCGCGAGATGCTCCGCGAGGTGAAGGATCCGGAGCTGTTCGTCAACATCGTCGACCTCGGGCTGATCTACGGGGTCACGGTCGGCCCTGCGGCCGACGATCCGTCGGGGCGTCAGGTGTCGATCGACATGACCATGACCAGCCCCGCGTGTCCGGCCGGTCCCCAGCTGATCGCCGACACGAAGCGGGCGGTCGGCCGCCATGGATCGGTGCGCGGTGTCGAGGTGCGAATCGTGATGGATCCTCCCTGGACGCCCGACCGCATGACCGATGCCGCACGTGACCAACTCGGCATCTTCTGACGCGCAGGCCACGCCGTGCAGGTGGTCGTCCACGAGTGGTCGTGTTCGGGAGGACTGCGCGGTCCGGCCGCCGCCGCCGTCGTCGGATCGGCTGCCGATCGACGCGTCCTCGAGACGATCGTCACCGAGGGGCGACAGATGCTCGCCGCCCTCGTCGCCGACGCGGCACGCGCACGAGATCTCCGACTCACGGTGCTGATCGACGAGGCACTGGTCGGCTCGTTTCCGGTACCGGCGGGGACGTCCACGCGCGTCGCGAGCGTGCCGCCCGGCGACGAGGAGTCGTGCCTCGTGCGCGCCGCGCGGTCGGCCGACTGGGTGGTGACCATCGCCCCGGAAACGGCCGGCACTCTCGCCGCGCGTGTCGGGTGGCTCCGCGCCACGCGCGCCCGCGTTGCCGCACCGCCACCTTCATTCGTCGCCGTCGCCGCCGACAAGCAGGCCACCGTGACGGCCCTGGCCGCCGCCGGCGTGCCGGTGCCGGCCGGACGGGTGTTGGCGGCGGGGGAGCCGTGGCCAACCGGGTTCGCCCTTCCGGCGGTCGTCAAAACGCTCGACGGCTGTGGTGGTGACGGGTTCCTGCGAATTCACCACCCTCTGGATCTGCCCCCCGCGCCGCGTCCCCGGCGGCTCGAGGCGCTGGCGACTGGAATGCCGGTCGGCGTGTCGTGCCTGTGCGGTCCGTCGGGCGTCGTCGCCTTGCCTCCCGTACGACAACGGTTTTCGGCGGGCCGGTCGCCGCGGTTTCTCGGGGGCGAACATCCGCTCGACGCGCCGCTGGCGCGCCGCGCCGCAACGCTCGGCGTGCGGGCGATCGGCGCGGTCGGGCGTGCCACCGCGCCGGCCGTCGGATGGGTGGGAGTCGACATGATCCTCGGCACCCGCGACGATGGCGGGGACGATCGCGTGCTCGAGGTGAATCCGCGGCTCACCACGTCCTTCGTCGGACTGGCGCCGAGCGGCGACCGCAGCCTGCTGGAAACCCTGTTGGCCCATGCCGCCGGCGAGGCGGTCAGTTGGCGCGCCGACGGTGGTTCGTTTTCCACCGTCATCGCGGCGTCGGAGTCGTGCGATGCGGCCATCCCTTCCTGAGGCGGTTGTTCACGACGCATCCGGCCTGCTCGCCCTCGACGTGGGCGGTGCGAATCTCAAGGCCGCCGACGGGCGCGGATTCACCCATGCAGAATCGCTTCCACTGTGGCGCGATCCCGCCGCGCTGGCCGATCGGATCGGCGCGCTGGTCGCCCGCCGCCGACCCGCCCGGGTGGTGGCCACGATGACCGGCGAGATCGCCGACTGTTTCGCCTCGCGCCGCGAAGGGGTCGCGGCGATCGTCACCGCCGTCGAAGACGCCGCCCGCACTGGCGGTTGCGCGTCGCAGGTGCTGTTGGTGGATGGGTCGCTCGTCGCGCCGGCGGCCGCCCGGGAACGGTGGGAGGAGGCCGCCGCGGCGAATTGGCACGTGCTCGCCCGGTTGGCCGCCGCCCACGCTCCCGCCTGGCCGGCCCTGCTGATCGACGTCGGCTCCACGACGACCGACATCGTGCCCCTCGCCGACGGACGACCGGCGCCCGCCGCCCGCGACGATCACGGCCGCTTGGCCGCCGGTGAGTTGGTCTATACCGGCGTCGAGCGGACGCCGCTGGCGGCCCTGGTCCGGGCCGTGAGGCGCGACGGGGTCTGGCAGCCGGTGGTCGCCGAGCGCTACGCCGAATCACGCGACGTGTGGGTCTGGTCGGGGGAACTGGTCGAGGACCCGGCCTCCACCAACACCGCCGACGGGCGACCGCTGACACGGGAGGCGTCGTGCGCGCGGTTGGCGCGGATGCTGCTCGAGGAACCGGATCGCTTCGATGCCGCCGATGCCGAGCGGTTCGCCCGCCGGTGTGCCGACGCGCAGACGCGTCTCGTCGCCCGGGGTGTCACCCGCGTCGTGAGCCGTCTCGGCGGGCTTCCAGCCGCCGTCGTGCTGTCCGGTCATGGCGAGTTTCTCGCCCGCCGCGCCCTCGACCGTGTCGGCTGGCAAGGGCCGCTGGTCTCGTTGGGGGCGCGGCTGGGTTCGGCGATCGCCCGGGTGGCGCCGGCCCATGCGCTGGCGTTGGTCGCCCTCGGGGAGCTGCGATGAATCCGGCCCGCGGATGGCAGGGAGGCGTCGGTGTGGCGGGCGCCGCCGACCGCCCTGCGGTGGTGAAGTGCGGAGGCAGCCTGCTGTCGGGCGTCGGCTGGCAGACGCGGC
>JBJSXB010000254.1:0-2767 GCA_046086245.1 Planctomycetaceae bacterium
CGGAGAAATCGCGTCGAATGTCGCGTCGCGGCATTCGCTGTCACCAACGTTTCCCGACGAAAACCGCATTCTCTGGCTTCCTGTCCCCGCCACTGACCAGGTTTTCAAAACCGGCGTGATTCTCGCAGAACCCGCTGTAACCCGAGTGGTGGCAGCGGGTTCTGTTTTTTGGTGCGGCTCCCTGCCAGGTCCCGCGGGCCAGATCCGGCGGGATCGTGCTGCGCTGCAATCTGCGCTGTCGGTGCGCTGCAATCTGCGCTGTCGGTGCGCTGCAATCTGCGCTGCACGAGAATCTGCGCTGCACGAGGGGGCCGCTCCGAGCCCACCCCGGCCCCCAGCCACCGCGTCCTCGAAGTGGTGCTCCCGGGCTTGGAGGTCGTGCGTCGCCGCCACCTTCGGCGAGTGTCCAAGCCACTTGGCGACGACGTGCGCCGGATACCGCTCCACCCAGTCTCTCGCACACGACGCCCGCAGGTTCTGGAAGAGACGAGGCCGCGGCATATGAGCTGCGTGCCCGGCACCTTATCCGTGAGGTGCGGCAGGCTGTGTGCCCACGGCCTGCTCGAGGCCCACCTGGCGGGCACATGCGACGGCCCGCCTTCGCAGTCGTGCCGCGATGGCCGACAACGCGTCGTAGTCGTCGCGATAGTAGCCGCTGACCGAACCGGAGACCGCGGTGATGGGGAGGTCGCTGCCGGCGTCGGGCAGTCCGCCACCCTCGAGAATCCCGAGCACCTGGTCCACCTGGCCGAGGATGTCGGCATGCCGACCGACGCCCCGCTCGATGAATCCGGGCCGGCGGAGGTGCTCGCCGCCGGTGAGACGCAACGCCGCCTCCACCCACGCGCGGCCGGAGGGGGGTGGAAAGCCCAGCGCGCGGAGCGCCGACCCATGACTCAACCACAAGAAGGGATTGTGCGTCTCGAGCAGGAGTCGCACGACGACGGGCGTGACCACGGGGCCGGTGCCAGCGGGCCAGGGAGCCGTCTCCACCGGCAAGACGGTCAGCCCGGGGAGGACCACCGTCTGGCGAACCGGAGGCGGCGGATCCGCCGGCGCCAACACGCTCCAGGCTCGCGCCGCGATGTGGCAACAGGTGGCGAAACCGGAATCGGTCTCCGGGGGCAGCCCTCCCGCCGCGGCGACCGCCGCCCGAGTCTTCAGTGGTTCGGGCCAGCGTCCCTCGATGACGCCCAGGGCGTTGAGCATCTCGGCGACGTATTTTCGCTGGTTGCGGATGTTGTCACTGCGGACGGCACGCGGCAGGTAGCGTTCGAACCAGAAGATCAGGCGGCGCGCCGCGGCCCGCAACGAGACCGGCACCCGCGGGATGTGCGGCGGCGGGCCGGCGACCGTGACGGCGAAGCGACGGTCGAGTGAGGCACGGTACGGATCGGCCTCGGCGATCTCGCACAGCTCGGCCGCCGAGACGATCTGACACTCGCCCAGGCGGGGAAACATCGTCCGCGCCACGAGGAACCGGCGGTAGAGCGCGAGGACGTCGGCACCTCGCAGCCCTTCGGCGACCAGCCCGAGGTCGAGATCGCTCCAGGGAAAGTCGGCCTCTCCCGTCGCCACGCTGCGGCGGATGTAGACCGAGCGGACACATGGACTGCGGAGGACGGGCGCCACGGCGTGGGCGGCGATGCGGTAGAACCACGTGGCGGTCGTCACCGATCTGCGTCCTGTCAGCGGCAGATGCGCTCGGCGAGTTCCATGACGATCCTCGCGTTGGCTTCCGCATCACGGCCCATGTGAAACAACCAGCGCGACGAGCGCCTCGTCAGGGCGTGCGCGTTGCGGAGGCGGCTCCACGCCAGCCCGGTCTTGCCGGCAAGCTCGCGGCTGCTTCGCTCCAGCACGTACTCGAGCCCCTGGAACAACCCCAGACCGACGATCATGTTCGGCACCAGACCCGACATCGTCGACCGGTAGGAGGCCGGCTCGATGCGGCCTTGGCGGGCGAGCGTCCGGCGCCCCAGCAGCAGCAGTCCCGGTGCCGACCGACCCACGACACGGTCGCCGAAGGACGAGTAATTCACCAGGTACTTGGGCCCGAACTCCATCCGGCGAACCAGTCGTTTGTGTTCATCGGGAACGTCCTCCGCGTGGCCCTCGAGAAGGCCGAGGCGCAACGGGAATGCCAGTGCGTTGCCGCCGCGATCGATCAGCGGCGAGTCGTCGGAAAGAATCGACAGATCGGTATGTTTCAAGAGCGCGGCGCCGAGCGTGCTCTTGCCCCCGCCCATGGGGAGCAGGACGAGGATCGAGCGGCCGCGGCGACTCATCGCGAGCGCGTGGAGGCGGTGGAGTCCGCGGCGGTCCAGCACCTGGCCGATCTGCGACAGAAGGAACAGGTAGGTCGCCTCGTACACCAGGTGCGGATCTTCACCGACGACCCGAAAGCGGCCCGCGGCGGCGTCGTAGGTCCCCAGGGCGCGACCGCCGTAGTCGATGATCCTCCGGGAGCCGTCGCGGTACACGACGTTTCTGGGGGTGTAGATCACGGCATCGGAGACCGGAAGACCGCCGTAGTCAGGCACGCCGTCCTCCGTGCTGATCTCGACATGGCCGGCCGCCGGCCACGGGTCGTCCGCGCGGGCGACGAAAAACCGAAAATCCTCCCCGAGTCCGGCACGGGCAAATTCGCACGTGCCGGTGAGTTCGAACCGATATCCGTAGACGGAGTATCTCACGACGGCGTGTCCCTGATGACGCGCTGCAACTCCGTCTACGGATATCGGTTCGAACTCACCGGCACGTGCGA
>JBJSXB010000255.1:0-2712 GCA_046086245.1 Planctomycetaceae bacterium
CCTCCCGCAGCCACCATCCAGGCACCGTGAGCGCACTCATGCTCGACGGGTCGGTGCGGGCGGTCGCCACCGAGATCTCCGCCGCGGCGTGGAAAGCCCTCGGATCACGGGCGGGAAGCGAAACCACCGAAGCCGACTGACGGCCACCCTCCAGACGGCCACCCTCCAGACCGCCACCTTTCAAACGGCCCCGTCAAGGCACCGTGGTCGCTGGACTGCCCAGGATTCCTTTGGCCTGCCCGGGTTTCAGAGGCCTGCGGAGGCCCACGGCCGTCACCGGCCGGTTTCCACGACCCCATCCGCGCTCGACCCCGAGCTGGCGGGGGATGCGGCGGTCGCCACCGCGTTGACTTGCTCGACCACACGATGGGCGGCGAGCAACTCGTCGGCACGGAAGAAGGGTTCATCGGGCACACCACCGGCGTGATCGATCCTCTCCGCCGCCAGCTGTTCCCATGAGAGTCCGTTCGCGAGATGCCATGCCGCCGCTTGCGCGACCTTCTGGGTGATTTCGCCGTGGCCGAGTGCGGTCAGCACGAGAGCGACACGGGGATCGGTCGAGAACGATTCGACGGCCTGCATCCGATAGGGGACGCGGCTCATCGGTTCCTGCTTGCCGTATTCGAGGCAGACGGTGGCGACGCGCAGCACCCGCGTCTTCTCCGGCGGGATCGAGAAGGCTCCGCCGGGAGCGACGCCGCCGCCACCCATGCCGCCCATCCCGCCACCCATGCCGCCGTTCATGCCCTGGTTGCCGAAGCCCCCACCACCGCTGGTCTGCATGCCACCGCCACCGAAACCGCCACCCATGCCGCCACCCATACCGCCGCCGCCCATGCCGCCGCGCCCCATCCCCATCTGGGCGAGTACGGGCACGCCGACGAAGGCGTCGGGCAGGCGGAGCGACAGCGGCTTGTTCGACAGGTTTTGGACGATGATCTGGGCGGAGCGCGAGTCGTTGGGCACGTAGGTCACCTTCACCAGCCCGCCGCTTTCCGCCTCGAGCACGGTGCCAGCATCCTCGAGGACCGGCGGTGCGGGCCGTGACCGTTCACGCGACCGGCGTGCCAGCGGCTCGCGGGCGAACAGCGGCCCGGCAAACGCAGCGGCGAGCAGGGCGATGGCGACGGACGCACGGTGGCGGTGACGCAGCGCGGGCATGACGAACGCTCCCGTAGAGGGTGGGACACCGGCGGCACCGATCGGCCGCACCGGAACCGTGACCCGGCGGCCTGTCGGCCGGTCGAGACCCCTGAAGTATGCCTTCGGCTGGCGGAGCGGGAAAACACTCCTCCAGCCCGCCCGCTCCCCACTGGCAACGATTTCAACGGTCGTGCCGACGGCTGAAGGCCGAGGCCACGGTCGTGCCGACGGCTGAAGGCCGAGGCCACGGATGCCCGCTAGCATCCGTTCGATCGCGTTCAGGCCGTCTGGATCACCCAGACCGGCGGGTGTTCCTGGGCAACCGGCACCACAACAGGGTGTCCGCCAGCCCGGTGTCCGCCAGCCCGGTGTCCACAGCCCTTTGTCCGCCAGTCCCGCCGCTCGGACCCCGCTCGAGGGGCAAACGACATTCGCGCAGTCGACCGAGTCGGTCAGCGCTTGGAGAACTGTGTTCCGCGGCGGGCGCCACGGAGCCCGTATTTCTTGCGTTCCTTCATCCGTCCATCGCGGGTGAGCAATCCACCCTGACGCAGCGCTTCGGCCAATTCGGCATCGAGCGACTTGAGCGCTCGGGCAATCCCCAGCCGGCAGGCACCGGCTTGCCCGGTCGGGCCGCCGCCATCGACTTGGATCGCCACGTCCACGGCCGACTGGCGGCCGACGGTTTCCAAGGCGCCACTCACGAGAACTCGGTCTTTGATGGCGGGAAAGTAGGCGTCGAGGGCACGACCGTTCACGGTGATGGCGCCCGCACCGGGCCGCAACCGCACCCGCGCGACGGCGGTCTTCCGCCGCCCGGTCGCGAGCACGTCGTTGCCCGAGCGAACCGAACGCACTTTTTGTTCTTCCGCCATCAGATCTCGTCCTTTCCTCTCCGCGACCCGACGGAACCTGGCGACCAGATCCCGCCGAAGACGCTCTTCACACCGATGTGACCAACTCGTTGGATCCTGAACGCCCGACCCTCAACCCTCGCTCCGCGGCGACGCTGGAGAGCCACCAGCGTCGTCGCAGCGAGGCCACCAGCGTCCTCGCTGCAAGGCAACCAGCGTCCTCGCTGCAAGGCAACCAGCGGCCCCTGTTGCCAAGCCGGCCTCCCCTCGGAAGGCGGTATTCACTTCACCCCGGCTTCCATCACCTCCGGGCACTGGGCTTGGTGGGGATGATCCGCCCCCGGATAGACCTTCAACTTGTCGAGCATCACCCGTCCCAGTCGGGTCTTGGGAAGCATGCGCCGCACTGCCTCCTCGACGATCAACTCCGGACGGCGATCGCGGCGGTGCTCGGCAGTTTCGCTGCGCAGGCCCTGGTACCCCGTGTACCAGCGGTAGAGTTTTTGCTGCCACTTCTTGCCGCTCATCTCGACTTTGGCGGCATTGATGACGACGACGTAGTCCCCCGTATCGACGTGCGGCGTGTACGTCGGCCGGTGCTTGCCCATCAACACCGTGGCGACGTCGGTGGCCAATCGGCCCACCATCTTCCCGGACGCATCGACCAGCCACCAGCGCTGGACGACTTCCCCCGGCTTGGCCATGTAGGTCTTCA
>JBJSXB010000256.1:0-4860 GCA_046086245.1 Planctomycetaceae bacterium
CCAAGAAGGCGGGGATCGAAAAGTATTCGGTCGTCCACCGGCCGGCCGTGTCGGCCGGGCTCGATTTGTCGGCGCTGTTCGGCGATCCGGAGACGAGCGAGATCCGCGCCATCGGCATCTCGGCGGAGGCGCTGGCACTGCTGCGCCGCGGCGGGCTGACGATCGGGGTGCTCGATCTCTTTCTCCGCGACGCCCTCGAGGCGGGCGGCGCACGGCCCACCGTGTGGGCCCTCGGTCCGGCCGAGATCAGCGTGAGGTGACACGGTGCCGCCGGCACGGCGCCGGTGACCGAGACGACAACCCACGGGGGTCCGCCAGAGGGCGATCCATCGACATCGCGCCCCGGAGGGCGTCAGCGCGGCGGCAGTCGTTCGGGCGGCGGTGCCGCGGGCAGGCGAAACGCCTCCGCGACCGCAGCCGGATCGTAGGCCGCCGCCGCATCGAGTGACGTGCGCCAAAACGCCCGTGATTCGTCGCTGCCCGGAGGCGGGCCTGGGATCGACAGCGCCAGCACGTCGGTGAGCCGCGCCAGTGCGGCGGTGCGGATGTCGTCGGGCCATCCTTCCGCGTCGGCCAGCGAGGAGACCAGCGGCCAGCCGACGGCCCGCGCCGTGTCGAGGTCGCTCGACCGCGGTCCGGCGGCGGCAAGCGTCACCGCGATCCGCTGCTGACGGGCGGGAAGATCGCTGTCGCGCCGCTCGGCGGCCAGCGCCGCGATCGCCGCGTCGATTCGCGCGAGTGACTCGGCGGCACCCGGGGGCGCCCGGAGATCGTCGGGCCGGCCGAACGGCCGGGCATTGAGCGCCGTGATCCACGGGGCGAGGACGGCGTCGGCAGTGGTCGGCATCTCCGCCACGGCGAAGGCGGCCTCGGCGGCGCGCTGCGGCCAGCGCACGAGCCCCGGCCTCCCCGGCACGAGGCCGCCGTACCCCGCCTGCTGCCGCCGGCTGGGCACGACGAGGTCGTGATGGCAGGCCTGGCAGTCGTAGAGCGAGAGTTCGGGCCAGGAGGCCGACGGATCGGCGGCCGTTCCCGTCGCGCGGGCGGCGCCCTTCTGCACGAGCAACCCCGACTCGCGCAGGGCGACCAACGCCCCGATCAGCGAGCGGTGGGCGACGCTCGCGGCTTCGACCCGGTCGTCGGCGGCGGCAGCCAACGTTTGGATCCGCTCCGACTTCTCCCAAACCCGCTTCCAGTGCGGCCCCATCGCGCGGCTGGCGGCCTCGATGTCGAACGCCCCGAGTGGCGGATGACCGGCGGCATACGCCGCGTGGGGCACGACACGGTCCGTATCAGGATCGCCGAGATGGCAGCCGAGGCAGTTCTCCGCCTTGAGGACGGGGTAACGCAGATCGATCATCCCGTGCCGTGCCTTCTCGTCCGGCGGCAGGAACCGCCATGCGGGATGCAGGTGCGGCTCCACGTAGCCCGCCCCCGCACCGTGGCAGGTCTCGCAACTGATCCCGGCGTGGAGGAAGCGATTCTCCTCCTCCGGGACCTCCTCCTCGGGCGCCGGCTCGTCGGCGGGGTGCGTGTGGCAGGCGACGCAACTGGCCGTCCGGATCGCCGTGATCCCGAGCGCCTCCTCCATACCCCTCGTCCGCGGGTTCGAGGAGCGCAGCGCCAGGTGCGACCGGGAGTGGGCGTCGTGCCGCCAGATGGCGGTGGTGGCGGTGTCGCACCACTCGCTTTGCTCGCTGCGGTGGCAGCGGACGCAGAACTCGGCCCCCTTGTACGCGAATCGCACGGCGTCACCGCCGTCTGCCGGCTCCCCGAGTCGCACCGGCGGATCGGGCTCCCCCGCACGGGCGGCGTCGGCCGCCATGACGCTCGGGGCGTGCCCCAGCAGCACACCCGCAGCGAGCGCCGCCAGCCATTCGCGCCAGGTGTTCGCCATGCATGCCCGACCCCGGGGCCCTCCCGACGTGAACGCGGTCATGGTACGGCGTCCCGCAGGCGGCGAAAACGTTCGCCGTCGAAGCCCACCGGCGCGTCCCATCCGACTGGATAACGCAACCCTTCGCGCAGCGTGTCGAGCGCGCCGGCCGCCTCGGCGGCGCGCACGCCAAGCGGCGCCGGGCCGCCGCGGCGGTCCGCCTCGAGGGCGAGGGTCGTCTGCACCGCCGCGTCCCATCCCTGCCAGAGCCGCGGATCGCCGGCCGCCACCCGGTCCACCGCGGCTCCCCGGGCCACGACGCGGATCGTGGGCGCGGCGGCGAGCGCGGCCGCGACGACGCCCGCGTCGCCGGCGATCGCACGTGCTTCGGCGGCGATGTGCTCGATCCGTTCGGGGTCGCTGGCCGACCAGTCGCGGGCCAGCAGGTGCCGGAGGGCCGCCACGCGCGTGGCGACGCGGGCCGACGGCGCTTCACCCGGTTCGGTGACGGCGGTGGCGAGCAGTCCGGAGCCGGTGACGAGCCATGGCTGCCAACCGGGTGTCCCCGGCGGCAGCGTGCGCGGTCGGTCATCGGCACCCACTAGCGCCGCCGCCGTCGCCAGCGTGCGGTGGCAGGCCTGGCAGTCGAACTCGCTGTATTCCGGCCAGCGCGCCGGCCGGCCGGAGTGGAGCGCCGAGGCCGCCCTCTCGGCACGGGCCGCCAGCAGCGTGGCCGCCGCCTCGAGCGCGGCCGCTTGGCCGACGGCCCAACTCCGTGCCTGGAAATCCTCGTTCGCTTCCACCGTGCCGCGCGGATCCCAGTGCCGCGGCCAGCGCCGCTGCAACTGGCCCAGTTCGAAAAGCAGCCGCGGGTGGCCCGCGGCGACGTGATCGTGATGCATGTCGTGGTCGGCATCGCCGACGTGGCAGCGCGCGCAGATCCGGGCGCGCTCGAGCGGTCCGGAGAGATCGTGGAAACCCGTCGCCGCCTTGTCGGCCGCCGACCGCGTGCGCCAGTCGGCCAGCGTGTGGACTTCGAGCCACCCGCGCGCATCGCCGTGGCACGCCGCGCAGCCGACGCCGTCGGCGAGCACGGCGCGGGGGAGCGGATCGGGCGCGGCGTCCTGCACGGAGTGGCAGACGAGGCACTCGCGCTCGGTGTGCGGTGGACCGATCCCGAGCAGGCGCGCCATGCGCACCGACCGAGCTTCGAACAGCGTCTCGTACGCGCCGGCGTGGGGATCGTCGCCGACCCACGTGGTGGCGGCGAACGAATGAACCGCGTGGTTGCCGCCACGCGGGCCGCCGTGACAGCTCGACGAGGCGCACGCGGCGGTCGCCAGCCCGCGGGGCGGCTCCTCGTCAGCAGCGCCGGCCACGGCCAGGGGGGCGATCCCGTTCGCGGCCGGCCGGGGCGTCGGCAGCGGGCAGGTGTCGGCGGCCGAGAGGCACGGCAGCGGACCGCCGACGGGGCCGGCACCGCGCGCCGTGCCGGCCGACGCGAGCGCGACGATCGCGGCGACGAGCGGCCTGGGGCGAAACCGGCGCATGACGACACCTGGACGTGCCGGTGGTATCGACCGTCGACGGTGAACGGGTTGCGATCCACTGGCGGGCGGCCCGCCGCCTCCCCAGTTCGCCCCTTCCGCCCCGACAACAGGGCCGCGGGGGACGACGGCGCGACCTGGGCTGTGGCGCCGCGCCGCGGGCGACCGCCGGCCGTCGTTTTGCCGGGCGCCCGCGGTGCAACTACATTCAGGGGCGATGCGGCCGTGCTCCGGCCCCACGGCCCGGCGGGAGGTGCCCGGTGATCATCGGCGGACGCACGTGGCCGAAGGATCGCCGCTGGATCGCCTTCATCACGCTGGCCTCGCTGGCCGCCGTCGCCGCCTACGCCGGGGAATGGCGGGCGCTCGGCCGGCTTCCCGGCGGCAGCAGCCGGGTCGGGCTCGCCTGCGGAATCATCGGCGGGGCGATCATCCTCTTCGAACTGCTCCTCTGGCCGCGCAAGCGGGTGCGGAGCTGGCGGCTCGGGTCGGCGCAGGCGTGGTTGCGCGCCCACGTGTGGCTCGGCCTCCTCGCGGTGCCGCTGGTGGTGCTCCACGCGCGGATGCTGTTCATCGGCGGCCTGCTCAACCAGGCGCTGATGGTGGTGTTCTTCCTCGTCATCGCCAGCGGGATCTGGGGGTTGGTGCTCCAGCAATCGATCCCCCGGGCGCTCCTCGAACAGGTGCCGGCGGAGACGATCTACGACCAGATCGACCACGTCGCGCGGCAGCAGTGCCATGACGCGTGGCGCCTGGTGGACGCGTCGTGCGAAGGGGGTGGCTCCGCGGGCGCGGGCCATGGCGCGGGTCGCGCCGACGACGATCGCCCCGACGACGATCTCGACCACGACGGGGACGAGGCGGACCACGCGGTGATCACCGGATTCCGTTCGATGACGGGCATCCAGGGGCGGGTGGTGGAGACGCTCGCGGTGCACGCGGTGATTCCCGGCACCCGCGCGATCCGCCGGGCGTTCATCGCCGAGATCCGTCCCTTCCTGCTGGCCGGAAGCCGCTCCGGATCGCCCCTCGCCTCGACGGCGGGCGCCGCTCGTTTCTTTTCCGCCCTCCGCGACACGAGCCCCGCGGAGGCGGCCCCGCTCGTCGACCGCCTCGAGCAGGCGTGCGATTGCCGGCGGCAGTTCGACCTCCAGGCGCGGCTGCACCGGTGGCTGCACGGTTGGATGCTCGTGCACCTGCCGCTGTCGGTGGCGCTGGGCGTGCTGCTGGCGGTGCACGTGCCGGTCGCGCTGTGGTACTGGTGACGCGGTCGCGGAACGACGATGCCCACCCCCGATGCCATCCGCCGCCCGCCCCCCGTCGACACCCCGGCGCGCGCGACGTCGCGCGGGCAAGCGGCGCGGATCGAGCGCGACTACTACCGCCGCCCGAACGCCTTGCACCGCGCCCGGCGTTGGCTCGGGCTGGTCGGCTTGG